>JBBQML010000124.1:0-9314 GCA_038328885.1 Verrucomicrobiota bacterium
GGTGGACCCGGACATGCCGGCCAACGCGGCGATCCTCTGCTATTACGGGCAGTTGTTCGACGAACACGGCAATGCCAGTCCCCTGGCACTGCTCGACGAGTGTATCGAGGTCAAGCTGCCCACGGCGGTCCCCCTCCTGGCCTCGCTGGAACCCGTCGGGGACCTGTCCTCGCCGAAGATGCGGGTCCGCTGGTTCTGCCCGCCTTACGGCGTGGATCGGTTCGAGGTCTCCCTCGCCAACAACCTCGGAGTCGTGGCGGCGACTGTTTCCCCAGACCTTGGTTCCGTGACCACCAACCGGGTCAAGCAGTTCAGCCTGGGGGGGAGCCCGACCACGAACACCTTCTACCTCTACCGCACGCCGCGCGTCGGGCCGGCCTTCGGCAACGGGGCGGTCTTCGAGGCCGTGGTCAACATTTCGCTCGGCCTCACCTACGATGTCATGGTCGCAGCCGTCGGCGTCGATGGGTCGGTGAACCAGGACAGCAATGCGGAACGGTTCCGCTGGACCGCCCCGGTGGTGGTCGGGCCTGACGTCCCCTGGCCCGCCCGACCGCTCCCGGATCTGAACCTCTTCCACGCCGGCCTGCGGGCGGTCCGGCTTCCGGATTTCTTCTTTCCCGGCGTGGGTGTGCGGATCGGCGCGTTCCCGCGGCGGTTCGTGTTCGGCCAAACCGACAAACCCCAGGAACCGAGCCGACTGCGGGAGCACGTCAACCCGATGAGCCTGTTGTACACGAACCGGCACCGCCAAACGTTGCTGCCCGTGGCCATGTACCGGATCCAGTGGCCGAGCGCCGAGTTCCCCCAGGTTTCGCAGGACATCGTGCAGGTGAGTCCGCTGATGGAGGACATCGCCCACGAGTTCACCGTGGAGGGCGGACAGGCCTTCACCCGCGTGCATGATCCCTTCATCCGCGTCGGCGCGGGCCTGGGGACCCCGGGCTCGGTGGGTGAGGAAGGGGCCATCTACCTGCTGGACACCCAACCGGTGATCGCCGGGGCGGCGTACCTTTACCTGATGGTGCGCTTCACCGAAAACGGCGAGGTCCTCGAAGTGGTGCCGACAAATGCCGTGGAGGTGACGCCATGAAGTCTATCCAACCCCACCCCACGCCGGATTTGAACCGCGTTCCCCTCCGGCCTGCCTGGCGTTGGATGCTCCTCGCGTCCGCCCTGCTGGGCTCGGGCGGGGAAACGGGCCTCAGCCAGCCTTTCGTGGAAATGCCCGGCGAGTTCCACGGTCGCGGCGACTTCGACGCCGATGGTCGCGAAGATCAGGTCATCGTGGATAAGGCGACGGGCCACTATGTGCTGGGTTACCAGTTGGTGGCCGGAACGTTCACCTGGGCGGAAGCCCGCGCGAGCGGGGTCACCCAGGTAAGCAGTGCCGCGGTGGGCCGTGTTCTAGCCACCAACCGCGATGCCCTCGTCCTCACCTCGCCCGAGGCGAACCGCATCCAGATCCTGGGAGCGTCCAGCCCCACCCTGCCCGACACCCCCGTTTCCTGGCATCCACCGTCGGTCGGACCGCGAGTGGCGGCGGCGTTGGACATCGGTGGCCCCGGGAACACCGCGCACGACGATCTCGTGGCCGTCACCATGTGGAACCCGGCGCCGAACCCGGTCCATCTGGCCCTGGCACGGAGCACGGGCACCGCCCTTTCACCCCTCGGATCGGGCCCGACCCCGGCGAACATCGTGCGGGGCGGACGGGTGATGCTCAAGGATGCCACGGGCGGGATGCTCGGCTGGGTGACAGGTGGAGCGACCCCGGAGTTCCGCGTGTCCCAGCTCACCACCGGGGTGCTCGTGCCGGTAGCGGCCGCCGCGGGGGTGCCCACCGATGCCCGCTGGGTGTCGCACCGATTCGGCGCGGGCCCATTGCATCAGTTCCTGTTCTACCAACCCGGTGCTTCCAACCTCCAGTTGCGGGCCGTGCAGGAGCCGTTGCCAGGCACGTACACCCTGGCGGCGGCGGTCTCGTTCAACCTCCTTCGCCCCCTCAGCGGTCTGCTGGTGCTCCCCGGATCAGGAGGCGCCCGCTTGCTGGCATTCTTCGACGCCGGCTCCGGGGCGGCCGTGTACGGCTTCGACGGAACCACCCCCCCAGTGCTGGTCCGGTCCTGGTCCGCACCGCCTGGCCAACGCTTCACCGGGGCGGGTGCGACCGGCGATTTCGGCTTCCTGCTGCACCAGGGACTCGCGGACGGTCGTTCGGTCCAGTTCGCCGCCCAGGTCTGGGACGGATCGCAGTACGTCGCCGGCGCCACGGGCCGGTTGCCTGGAGCCGGGCCGCGGACGGCGACGGCCAACGTCTTCGTGTTTCGCACCGAACCGTTCGTGACCCCCAGCCCGATGCTCGTGCAGCGGCTGGCGGCGGGGGATTGGACCTCGCAACCCACGGTCCCCGGCGCGCCGCCCCAGATCCAGGTCATCGTGGAGAGTTTCGGCGGAAGCAGTCAGGGACTGGGGACGCCAGCCCCGCGCGGGTTGGGCGCGGTGACGCCACCGGGGTCGGTGGCCCTGGCCAACCAGGTGCGGGCGGACCTTTCCATGTTCAGCCTGATGCCGGCCATCGGGGACGAAGCGGTCGAAGTACGGATTGCTCCGGCGCCGGGACCCCAGCGGCAGGCGATTCAGGTCTCGCTGGTCGGTTCGGTGGCGGGCGCAACGATTCGCTATCGGCTCGGCGATGCGGCTCCCTGGCAGGTCTACAGCGCGCCGTTTGCCCTCTTCCGGGACGCCGTGGTGCAATACTACGGCCAGGCCCCGGCCAGCGATCGCAAATCGGTGGTTCACTCCGCCGCCTACACCTTCGAGCAGCCCCCGGGCGAGTTGGACTCCGACAGTGACGGCGTGCCGGATTTCGTGGAGCTGGGGCTGGATGCCAACAACAACGGGACGCCCGATTCATTCGAGCTCGGACAAGGCCTCGACCCGGTAACGGGCGCCCGGGATGCGGACGGGGACGGATTCAGCGACCTGGATGAATTGATTCGCGGAAGCAATCCCTACAGGGCCGCCAGTGTCCCGGCGGCGGGGGCGCGGATCGAAGATCGATCCGGGTTCGATCTGCTGTCCACGCCGCGGCCGCTGGACGGAACCGTGCCGGCACCCACCACGGTATCGACGGGCGTTCAAGTGAGGCTGCACGCACTCTCCGGCAGCCTGATCCGCTTCGCACCCACCCGCCTCCTGGCCGCGCCGGCACCGGCAGGGGTGCCGACAGCGGCCTTCACCCAAGTGCCGGTCGACATCAAGGACCGGCTCCTCGCGGTGACGCTGGAATCGCATTATCCCATCGCCACCGCGGGTGCGGATCCGCACCTGGGCCGGGAGATGATCGGCCTGCTGTCGATCCCCCCGCTGACCGCGGGACTGGTGGTGCCCTACACGCTGGGCAACGGAACGTTGGGGGCGGAAGCGGCCGCCTGGCGATCGGCCGCGCAGGCCGCGTCGGCGGCGCAACCGCGGGTGCGATTGGCCCGGAACCTGGCACCTCTGGACACCCTGGCCTCGCTGTTGTTCGAACGGCAGATCGAACTCCTTCTCCAGGCCCGCGGGCTCGATCCATCCAACCAGGTCTCCATCTTTTCTTTCCGGTCCGCGGATGCGGGACGCTACGTCCCCGGGCAGGCGGAGCTGCTGGGACTGGAACAGGAATCCGGGGGACAGCCGGCGTACCGGTTGGTGTCGCTCTACCAGGGTATCTCCAACGCGCTGGCAAATCCCCCCGGGGTCCCGGTGCAGCGACTGCGTGACCTGGGCGCGGAGGTGTACCGGATCAGCAGCGCCTTCAACAACGTCACCCCGGGTGCCTATCCTCTGCCGGTCGAGGTGCTCCGCACGTTCCTGCGCACCGGCCAACTCCATTCCAACTACGTCGCGCAAACCACCCTCGACGCCGCGCAACGCACCGCCGCGGCGGCGGGCGTGACCGACGCGCTGGGGCTCGCCCAGGCCCGACCCAGGGACACCCAGGCCCTGACCGTGGGAAGCCTTCCGATGCCGGGTTGCTCGACCCTGTTCGCCGGCCCCGAGGCCCGCAGCCTGTTCTTCCCCGATGGCGCGGCGTTCCTGTTCCCGGCCTCCTTCGTCCTCCCGCCGGGCTCGGTCATTGAGGTGACCGGCTATCCCGATGTCCCGGCCGGCACCTGCCCGGGCCAGGGAATCGAGGTCGTGTCGGCCCGGGTGCTCTCGATGCCCGCCGTGTCGCTGGTGGACGAGGATGGCGACCTGCTGCCCGATGCGTGGGAATGCGCGTTTTTCGGAAGCACGGCAACGCAGCCGTTCGACGACGGGGATCTCGACACCTTCACCAACCTCCAGGAGTTCCTCGATGGCACCGACCCCAAGGACGCGCTCGCGAAGGGGGTCACGCCCGTATCGCTGCTGCCGCCCATGCTGGAAGTGGGCCTGAAACCCAACGGGAGTCTGGGGCTGAGGTGGGGGTTCCCAGCGGCATATGCGGACAAGTTCAAGTTCGTGGTGAAAACCACGCCCATCCTTGGGGGGCCGGCGGTGGATCTGCCGGCGCTCGTCGTGCCCGCGGGCGCGAACAGCTTCGAGGTGCAGCTACCGCCGCCGTCGGGTAACACACAGTTCTACTGGCTGAGCGTCGGGGTCCGACCCTGACCCCGGCGGACTCCGACTCAGCGCAGCCATCCGATCCCGATCACCTTTTCAAGTGCTCCGAACTCCGGGTCACCGGTGACCAGTTCCGCCTTCTTCTCATGGGCCACGGCGGCCGCAAAGGCGCCGGCCAGGCTCAGTTTGTGGCTGGCTTTGAAAACAGCGGCCAGTCGGGTGAGCTTCAGATCGTCCTCCACCCCCACGATTTCAATGGGCAGAGTGGCGATGTCGCCGACTCGCGCCTCCGCCGCCGCCTTCGACACCTCCCGCATGGTGATGTAGTAGACCTCCGCCCATTGCAGGACGGTCAGGTAGAGTCGATGCCGTCCCAAGGTCGCCTGATGGATCAGCGCCTCAACGGCGTCCGCCCCCGGCTCGTCCTCGAAGAATGCGATCAGCGCCCAGCTATCCAGCACCTTGCCTGGCATGTCAGAGCTCCCGCTCGTGTTTGCGGTCCTCAATCAGGGCCTTCATCACCCCTTTGCCCTTGAGCGAACCGCGCAGGCTCCTCACGTAAGCGCGGGTGATCGGCCTGAGGAGAATGCCCTCATCAGTCGCCATCACCGAGGCCTTGGTCCCTTCCTCGATACCGAATTGCCGCCGCAGCCAGACCGGGATTACCACCTGCCCCTTGGTCGTAAAGGAGACGGAGTCCATGCGCGGAGTTACACTCATCTGCAAGACGCTTACATCCATTGTCGAGTAAGACAAGCTTTCTGAAGAAATACCATCCACTGAAGTTGCCCTTCGGACAAAGCTCAGAAGCCTGGGGTCAGGGCTTCGATTTTGACATTTGGCCCCGAGTGTTCAACGGAAGTCAAAGGGCCAGACTGCGGCAGCGACCCCTGCGCCGAACGTCGCGGGAATTCCATTTCTCAAGACCACAAATCTCACCCCAAAGCCCATTTCGTCCCTCTGCGCGGGCTCCGCGTCCTCGCGGGCAACGGCCTCCTCCTCCCAGTCGTCGTTAAGTATTAAGTTAAGGGCTGACCCCAGAGGAATCCCAGACAGTCACCGCACCCCAGCCCCGGGAGATTGCCGACCGGGATTTCGAGATCAAACTCCTCCCCGCATGCAACGCATCCAGATCGTCGATTCCCATACCGGCGGTGAACCGACTCGCATCGTCACCGCGGGGGGACCTGACCTGGGCCAGGCCGGCACGCCGGTCGCCGAGCAACTCGCCCGGTTCCGCCAGCACCACGACGCGTTCCGTTCCGCGGTGGTCAACGAACCGCGCGGATCAGAGGTGCTGGTGGGGGCCCTTCTGGTTCCTCCCGTGGACCCGAACTGCGCCACCGGCGTCATCTTCTTCAACAACGTCGGGTACCTCGGCATGTGCGGACACGGCACGATGGGCCTGGTAGTGACCCTCGCCCATCTCGGGCGGATCCAACCAGGCGATCACCGCATCGAAACCCCGGTCGGCACCATCACCGCCACCCTGCGCCCGGATGGGGCGGTCGCAGTGACCAACGTCGCCAGTCGGCGCCAGGCCAAGGCGATCACCGTGGAGGTGCCGGGCGTGGGCAGCGTCACGGGCGATGTCGCCTGGGGCGGCAACTGGTTCTTCCTGGTGGAACACCACCCCTGGACGCTCGACCTGCACGAGGTGGAGCAACTCACCGATGTCACCTGGCGCATCCGACAGGCGGTGAATGCGCAGGGATACCCGGAGGTTGACCATGTGGAACTCTTCGGCCCGGCTCGGGCGGGTGGGGACTCCCGGAATTTTGTGCTCTGTCCGGGCAAGGCCTACGACCGATCCCCCTGCGGCACCGGAACCAGCGCCAAGCTCGCCTGCCTCGCGGCGGACGGTAAACTCGGCGAAGGCGCCGACTGGGTGCAGGAGAGCATCCTGGGCAGCACCTTCCTCGGCCGCTACCGCTGGCTGGATCGTGCGCGCGGTGAGATTACGCCGACAGTGACGGGCACCGCCTTCATCAACGCCGAGGCCACCCTGCTCGTGGACCCGCGCGACCCGTTCGGCTGGGGCATCCGTTGAACCCAGCCACATTCCGATTTGGCACGAACCGGCCGACCGCTACGGTCGGTGCGGGCTGGTTGGACGGCTCCGCCACGGTGGAATCACCAACCGCCCCGCGATCCCATGAAGGACATCGTCATCGTCGGGGGTGGAGTCATCGGCCTGGCCACGGCCTACTACGCCATCCGCAGGGGTTTCCGGGTCACCGTCCTCGAGCGTGGGCCCGCCAGCCACGACTGCTGCTCACGGCACAACGCCGGCATGGTGGTTCCGAGCCATTTCGTGCCCCTGGCCGCGCCCGGCGCGGTATCGCTCGCGCTGAAGTGGATGTGGAACCCGGAGTCGCCCCTCTACCTCAAGCCGCGCCTCGACCTGGATCTGTTCCGCTGGGGCTGGCAGTTCCTCCGTTCCGCCAGCGCAGGCCATGTCGCCCGGTCCGCCCCGCTCCTACGCGACCTCAGCCTCGCCAGCCGCGGCCTCTTCGAGGAACTCGCCGCCTTGCCCCGGGCCGACTTCGGCCTCGTGAAGCAGGGGTTGGTCATGCTCTGCAAGACCCAACATGCCCTCGAGGACGAGGCGGGCACCGCGGCACGGGCCCGGGAACTCGGCATCCCCGCCGAGGTCCTCAACGCCGCCCAAACCGCCGCACTCGAACCCGGCGTCACGATGGACGTCGCGGGCTCGGTTTACTTCCCCAAGGATTGCCACCTCGCCCCGGACTTGTTCCTGGCCACCCTGCAACGCGAGGTGGCCGAGGCCGGTGGGCGCTTCTCCTGGGACACTGAGGTGACGGGTTGGGAGATCACCCGCGACCGGGTGCACAGCGTCCGCACCACCCGCGGCGCGTTCGCCGCCGACGAGTTCGTCCTGTGCGGCGGGTCGTGGTCCCCGACGGTGGCCTCCGATCTCGGTCTGCGACTGCCGACCCAGGCGGGCAAGGGGTATAGCCTGACCGTCCAGCACCCCCGGCAACTCCCCCGGATCTGCGCGATCTTCGCCGAGGCCCGGGTGGCCGTGACCCCCATGGGCGGCGCGCTCCGCTTTGGCGGCACCATGGAGATCGCGGGGCTCAACGAGGACATCAACCCGGTTCGGGTCCGGGGCATCGTCAAGGCGGTGCCGCGGTACTACCCGGAATTCCAACTGGCGGATTTCGAGGGGATCCAACCCTGGCGTGGACTGCGCCCGGTTTCGCCGGACGGCATGCCCTACCTGGGACGTACGGCGCGGTACGAGAACCTGGTCATCGCCACCGGCCACGCGATGATGGGACTCAGTCTGGCGCCGATCACGGGCCGGCTCGTCGGTCAGATCCTCGCTGCGGAGCCGCCGGAGATCGACCTCACCGGCCTCGATCCGGACCGGTTTGGTTAGTCCTCAGCGGATCCAGCGCCATCGGGCGCACGCCACGTGGTAGAGGACAGGCAGCAGGATCAGCGACAGCACGGTGGCGAACAACAGACCGAAAATGTGCACGGCCGTGAGGGGCCGCCACAGCTCGCCGCCGGTGAGCGCCAGCGGCACCAGGCCGCCAACGGTCGCCAGGGTGGTGACCAGCACCGCCCTCAGCCGCACCAGGCCCGCGTGGATGAGCGCCTCCTCGAGCGGCCGACCCTCCTCCCGCGCCTCCTCGATCAGGTCGGAGATGACGATGATATGGCTCACGATCACACCGGCGAGGCTCACGATTCCGAGAAGGGCCATGAACCCCAACGACGTCTGCAGGATCGTCATGCCGGTGAAGGCGCCGATCAGGCCGACGGGCACCACCGCGAGGACCACCATGGCCTTCACCACCGAGTTGAACTGCACCACCAGTGCGAGGGCGATCAGGGCGATGGAAACCAACATCACCATGCCCATCTCCGACTGGCCTTGCGCCAACTCCTTCGCCTCGCCCGCGAATTCGAGGCGGTAACCGGGCGGGAGCGGGATCGCCGTGACGGCGTCCCGGGCACGATCCAGCACCGCCGACGGCAATTCGCCCACATTGGAGAAGGCACGAACGGTCACGCTGCGAAGGAGATTGCGGCGGGGAATCGTGGCGAACTCCGGTTCGATCTCGACGTCGGAGAAACTGCTCAGCGGCACGGCGCGCGTGGTCAGCGACTCGACGTACAGCGCCCGGATCTTGGCGGCCTCGTTACGTTCCCCGACATCGAGCCGGATGATCACCGGGACGAGGTGGTCGCCTTCCCGGAGCTCGGTCACCTTGAGGCCGCCGAAGGCCGCCTGCATGACACGGCCGATCAGGGTGTTCACCACGCCGAGGGTGTTGGCGCGGGCTTGGTCGATGTTCACGCGAAGGGTGGGCATCCGCCAGCCGAGGTCGTCGTTGACCTTGTAACCACCCGCCGCCCGCAAGGCCATCGCCGCCTGGTCCGCCAACCTCCGCAGGACGTCCAGATCCTCGCCGGCGAACTGGAGTTGGATCGGGTACTCGACCATCGGGCCCTGCTCGAGTTCCTTCACCAGCACCCGCGCCCCGGCGATGCTTCCGTCGAAGGCGGCCCGCAACCGCGCCACCAGCGGCGGGACCTCGGCGGCAGTGCGGGTGTTCACGAGCACCTGGGCGAGATAAGGGGCGGGTTCCCGGGGCGCCACGTTGTAGTAGAACCGGGGGGCGGTGCCGCCCACGAAAAGCCCTGCCGCCACCACCTCGCGCTCGAGCCCCAGGATTTCCACCACCTCG
>JBBQML010000125.1:0-9271 GCA_038328885.1 Verrucomicrobiota bacterium
GTGGGGGAGTCGGAGAGGGGGCTCATAAGGTGGCGGCGGCGGGGAAGATTTCGGTGATTTCCACGGCCCAATTCTGGGCCCGGGTGCCCAGGCGACCGCCGAACTTCCGCGTCCGGGCGAGGTTGATGACCACTTGGTCAAAGCACTCGGGCTGGAGCATGAGTTGGTCGCCGATCTTCAAGCCGGCGAGGGTCCGGAGAGTCAGTTCCAGGCCCTGCCACTCGGCGGTCACGGGGATCGGGATGTCCGAGTAGTCCTTGTTCCAGCGCGGGCGGCCGTCGAGTTTGGTGCTCAGTTCCTTCTCGGGCGCGGTCACGAGGGACAACTGCCGGACCAGCGGCTCGATGGTGAAGTAGGGGAAGGCCATCTGCACCTCCTCCACGCAGTCGCCGATCGCCGCCTCCATGGCGAGCACCAGCATGATGGTGTCGTGGGCGGAAGTATGGAGGAACCGGGGGGTGGTTTCATGGCCGAGGGCCACCGGGGTGAGTTCCTGGAGGCCCTCCCACTGGACGCACCAGTCCTTGAGGATGAGCGTCACGACCTCATCCAGCAGGGCGCTCTCGATGTCGCTGAGATCGCGGTTGACGGTGACCGAGTGGCCGGGGCCGCCGAGGAGGCGATCGACGATCGTCAAGCCGAGGCGTGGCGGCAAGTCCATGAGGCAGATGCCTTTGAGGGGCTCCGCCTTGAAGAGCGTCAGGTGGGTGGGGTTCGGCAGGGTCTCCGCGAGCTTCTGGTAGCTCATGGTCTGGAGCTTGGACATCCGCAGGCCGAACTCGACGCGGAGGTAGGTGGAGAGATTGGCGGCGAGCGTTCGGATGAAGTCCTCGAACCGGAGCCGGATCTTGCGCATCTCGCTTGGGGCGAGGAAGGCGGGCTGGCGGAAATCGAAGGGTTGGATGTCCTCGGCTTTGTGCTGCTTGAGGAGGCCGCCATGGCCGAAGACCGAGGTGGTGTTTTCCTGCTCCTGGACCTGCGAGAGCAGACGTTCGACCTCGTTCTGACTGAGGACATCTCCGCCGGCGCTCAGGGGGTCGTTGGGGGGGGGCATGGGCGGGCGGGGTGGAGCCGTTATTGGATCGCGAAGTCGGTGAAGTAGATCTCCTGCACGAGGCTTCCGCCGAGGATCTCGTTGAACGCGGTGATCAACTCGCCGCGGAGGACGTTCCGGGCGCCGGGTTTCTCGAGGTCGGGGATCGTCTTGATGGCGAGGATACCGCAGGCGGTGTCGCGCAACTGGGGTTCGCGCTCCTGGATCGAGGTGGCGAGCTCAGTGCTGGTGCCGACGAGCATCAGGCTGGCCATGAGGATGCGGGAGGCGCTCGTGCCCGAGACGTTGACGAGCAACTTCGTGAGCGGGACCTGCTCCCGGCCGTTGCTGGAGGCGCTCGCGGTCTTGGCCGGGGCGCCATGGCCGCCGGACTTGGCCTCGCTGCCGTGGCCGCCGGCTTTGGGGGCGGCGGTACCGTGGCCGCCCGAGGCTGCTGCTTCCTGGGCGGCAGGGGCGATGCCCAGGCCCTTCTGGAGCTTGGGCAGGAGGACGAACGTGGTGACGCCGTAGGCGAGGATGGGCATGAGCAGGACGGCGCCCGCGAGGGGCAGCCAGGCCTGCAGGGGGGAAGCCGCGGCGGGTCGCGGCGCGGACTCGGCGGCGGGGGAGGCTTCCGTGCGTTTTTCGGCCGGAGCCCCCTCGCCCTTCCCTGCTTCCATTCGGTTGACAGCCATAAGCCGGGCTAGCGCTTGAGGTTGATGACTTCCTGCAGGATCTCATCGCTGGTGGTGATCAGGCGTGAGTTGGCCTGGAAACCCCGCTGGGCGGTGATGAGGTTCGAGAACTCACTGGCCAGATCGACGTTCGAGGACTCGAGGGCACCTGCTTCGATAACCCCGAGCCCGGCGGTTCCCGGGGCGGCGGTCTGGGCGAGCGGCCCGGCCGCGGCCAGGTTGCTGTAGAGGTTGTTACCCGACTTGGCGAGGGATTGGGGCGAGGTGAATCCTTGGAGCAGCACCTGGCCGCGGGTGAAGGTGGTGCCGTCCTCGAGCATGGCCTGGAGTCGGCCCTCGGTATCGATCAGGTACTCGGCGATCGGGGCGCCCGCCGGGGTGCCGGCCGGTGCGCCCGTGGAATCGAGGCGGATGTCGCCCCGGGTGGTGAGGGCGGCGTCGCTGAAGCCCTGCACTCGGAAACCGCTGGAGTTCACCAGGTAACCGTCGTTGAACTTGAACGCACCGTCGCGGGTGGCGAAGATCTCGCCTGTCTTGGGGTCCTTGACGGTGAAGAAGCCCACCCCATTGCTGACCGCCAGGTCGGTCTTCTTCCCCGAGAAGATCGCGGTGCCCGAGGTGAACACCGAGCTGATATCGCCGGTGGTAACCCCGGTGCCTACTTGAACGGGGCTCCCCACCGCGCTTTGGAGGGTGTTGCTGAAGGAATCTGCGGACGAGGCGCGAGCGTACTTGTACGCCGTGGTTCCAACGTTGGCGATGTTGTTGCCAATGAGGTCGATGCGTTGCTGGAACTGCTGGAGGCCGGTAACGGCGGTGCCAAGGGAGGTGAGCATGGGTTGGTTCAGTTGGGGAGAGGGAGGGGCGTGTCGATGACACCGAGCAGGCTGCTGAGGGGGAAGGCGCCGCCGTTGACGACGATCTGGGGGGTGCTGCCGGCGAGGTTCACCCCGTTGACCACCCCCGTGACGAGCGCGCCGGTGCCGTCCTGCACCGAAACGGTGCGGCCGATCAGGCCGGTCGCCTGGAGCACCTGCTGGTCGGTGCGCATGCCGGCGATGTCGGTCTGCATCATCCGGCTTTGCTCCAGGGCGTTGAACTGGGCCATCTGGGCGATGAACTCGGTATCCTTCTGGGGGTTCATCGGATCCTGGGCGCTCAACTGGGCGACGAGGAGTTGGAGGAAGTCCTCCTGCCCAAGGCTTTGGGTGGGCTGACGAACGGAGGCCTCGGTCTGACCGGGGGAGACACCGAAGACACTGCTGATGGCGGAGGTGGACATAAATTTCAGGCCCAGGTTTCCCAGCGATGGCCCTGGCCGCGGCCGGAACGGAGCGGGTGGGGGATGCTGGCGGGTGGGTGGTTGGGAGTGCGCGAAAGCGAGTGAGGATGGTGACCGGTCCCCGGGGGGTGGTCCGGGTTCCCGGGGTGCCGTCCCGCGAAGCCGCCAGAAGCCCCACCCTCACGGTCCGGGGGGTCCGACCGGAGCGCGAGGCCCGCCAGCTTGATGCCCTGTTGGGCGAGCCGATCCTGTAGTTCCTGCCAGCGGGCGTGAACGGCCGCGGCATCGCCCCGGCGAAGCTCGGCCTGGACTTCGGTCCCGCCCCCCTGGAGCGAGACGCGGAGCAGGATTTCCATGCCCGGTTCGGGCTGGATCGTCACTTCGAAGTCTTCGCGGCCCAATTGCCGAAGGTGGACCGTCGCGCCGGCAATCAGCGTGCTCAGGCGCTGACTGAGGTCCGGCGTCGAGGGCGGTCCACCCAGGGCCGGCGCGCCGACTTCGCCTGCCCCCAGGGAAGTCGCCGCGGCGGGGCCGGCGAACGAGGATGCTACCGGCGGGTTGACGGAACTTCCGTCGGACTCGGCGGAACCCCGCCCCGTACCCCGCGTTCCGCGGGAGACAGGCCGATCCGGGGTTCCCTCCGCGGAAGTCAGGCTTCGGGCAGGCGGCAATTCTTGCTCATCCAGCCCGGCAGTTCTGTCCGTTTCGAGCGCCTTGTTCATCCTCGGTTCCTCGGAAGCACTGCTTGTGCCAGTGGGCGGTCCCGGGGACGGGGCCGGCGGGGTCGGGCTCGGAGGGTTCTTGGAGGACCCGGGCCCCGACCGGTTGCCTCCAGGGTCGGGCAAGGCTGGGGCGAGACTGGAGAGGCCGTCGGGGGTCGGCGGGGGCGAGAGGCTCGCGGGAACTCCGTCGGCGAGCGGCGGGGTTCGGGGTTCGGTGCCGGGGGCGGGGTTGGGGGGAGGCGCGGAGGTGGCCGGGGCCCAGCGGTGAGCCTCGGGTCGGCCACCCGAAAGCGCTGCGACCGCCGCCCCCGTCCGGGGGTTGGCCGGAGGGACGTCCGAGGGTGCCGGGTCCGTGTCGGTCGTGGTCTCCGTGGGCAGGTCGGGTACCACTCCCAGGGAGAGTTCCGCCGCTGCGGGGGGGATCGCCCGGGAGGTCGAGGCACCCGGAGTCGCGAGTACGGTCAGTATCGTCAGCACCGCCAAGGGTGTCGGACCCGCGGCCGCCGGTTCGGAGTCGGTCTCCCCGGCCGGGGTCGATCGCTCGGCGTCGGCTGGGTCCTGGTCACGATCCAGGTCCACCGTGCCCGCTGGGCGGGAGCGTTCCGTGGCCAGCGCCAGCGAGGGGCGGTCGCAGGCGCGGGTGAGGAGGGGGCCGAACGCTCCCGGGGGCGGTCCCGCCGGAGGGCGGTTCAGGGGGGTGGCGGGGGCAAGATCGTTCCGTGACATCGCCCGCGGGGCTGGGGGCACCGCGGCGAGCGGAGGGTTCATGGGGCTGTTGGGGGTGCTGCAGGGGGCGAGGCGCTGAGGAGGCGCAGACGGTCCGAGAGCAGGGCGACGCGCCGGGCGGCGATCGGGCCGTCTTTGGCCAGGCCTTCGAGGATGGGGGCGGTCTCGGATTCCTTCATGAACGCCAGGATTTTCACGGCAGCCTCGTCCTGGAACTCGGCGAGGATCTTTGCCGCCGCCTCCGGAGCCATGGAGGCGTAGATCTTGGCCAGGCGCTTGAGGTTGGAGGTTTCCTCCGCCTTGATGCGGACAAAGTTGGTGTCGATCTCGGCCTGGAGGAAGGCGACCCGCTGGGTGACGCTCCCGATTTCCTGACGTTCCAGGGCGAGCCGGCTGGCCAGATCGTCCAACTCCTGCGCCCGGGACTTGAGGGCGAGTCGTTCGGAGCGTAGCTCGCTGACGAGCTGGTCGAGTTCGGGGTTCTTGAAGCCCCAGGAAGGCAGGAGGGGTTCGACCTTGGGCGTCGAGGTTCCCGTCGGGGTGGTCGGTAGTGCCACCTGCAGGGTGCCGGGTCGCAGGAGGACGAGGGTGGTGGCGGCGTAGGCCAGAACGGCGAGCGCAACCGCCAGCCAGGGGGATTGAAGCACTCGAGTCATGGCTTGGGATTGGAATGGCAGATCGAACGGCCGGCGCCGGGGGGTGCGGCGCGCCCGGCGAGTTCATCAAGCACCTTCTGTTCCAGTCGCGCCTGAGCGTATCGATGGGCTTGGTGTAGCTTTTCGCGGTGGTTCTCGAGGGCCTGCCGTTCCTGCGTGGCTCGAAGGAGGGCGGCTTGGGCACGCTGCACGGCCGGTTCGGCGATGGTGAGGTCGTGGAGGAGGACCAACCGACGGTCCGAGAGCAGTCGCGCGTAATTGCCGAGTTCCCCCATCTCGTGGGCGCTGATGCCCTGTTCGAGGCGCGCCTTCAGGTCGGAGCCCAGTTTGGACAGCAGTTGGGCGACGGCGGCGAGGTCGGCGCGGAGAGTGGCCACGACGCGCAACGCCTCAGCGAGGGCACGCTGGGCTTCCTGCTCGCGTTCCTCGCGGAGCGTGAGGATGGCGTGGAGCGAGAATCGGAAGGCCTTCATGCGGCGGGTCGGGTGGCCCGGGTCGGCGGCCTGGCCGGCGGCGGGGCGAGAGCTTCGGTCAGGCCGGACCAGCTCTGAGCGGCCAGAAACCCTTCGCCGACGGACTGGCGCAGGAACTTCCGCAGGGGATCATGCAGCCGGATCGCCTCGTCGATCACCGGGCTGCTGCCCGCTGGATAGGCCCCGATGTTGATGAGGTCCTGGTTCTTGCGGTAGGTCGCGAGATGCTCGCGGGCGCGCCCGGTCAGTTCGAGTTGCGGCGGGGTCAGGAGGTCCCGCGTGAGGCGGCTCACGCTCTCCAGGACGTCGATCGCCGGGTAATGATTCTGGGTGGCCAGTTCCCGGGTGAGCACGATGTGCCCGTCCAGGATGGAGCGGACGGAGTCGGCGATCGGATCGTTCATGTCGTCCGCTTCCACCAGGACAGTGAACAGGCCGGTGATGGTACCGCGCTCGCCGGTGCCGGCGCGTTCGAGCAGTTGGGGCAGGAGGGAGAAGACCGAGGGGGTATAGCCGCGGGTGGCCGGGGGTTCACCGACGGCGAGTCCGATCTCCCGCTGAGCCATGGCGAATCGGGTGACCGAGTCCATCATCAGGAGGACGTTCTGGCCGAGGTCGCGGAAGTACTCGGCGACCGAGAGGGCGAGGAAGGCCCCCTTGAGCCGGGCCAGGGCGGGTTCGTTGGAGGTGGCGACGATCGTGACGGACTTCTTTCGGCCGGCGGCGTCCAGGTCTTTTTCCAGGAACTCGCGGACCTCGCGTCCCCGCTCGCCGATCAAGGCGATGACGTTGACGTCGGCCTCGGCCTGGCTGGCCATCATGCCGAGCAGGGTGGACTTGCCGACGCCGCTGCCGGCGAAGATGCCCAGGCGCTGGCCGCGGCCGCAGGGGATGAAGGTATCGAGGGCCTTGATGCCGGTGCGGAAGACCTGGCTGATGCGCTGGCGCTTGAGGGGGTGGGGCGGCGGCCTGTTCAGCCGGACCGAATGCTCGCTGACGATCGGCCCGAGGCCGTCGAGCGGGTGACCCAGGCCGTCGATGACCCGGCCCTTGAGGGCTTCGCCGACCGGCACATGGAGGGGGGCGCCCGTGGCGATGACCTCGCTGCCGGGGTGGATGCCACGGACCTCTCCCAGCGGCATGAGCAGCAGGTGGTGGTTCCGAAAACCGACCACCTCCGCGAGCGTGCTTTCGTGGTGGCGCAGGGATTGGATCCGGCAGACCTCGCCCACGGCGGCGACCGGGCCTTCGGATTCGACGACCAAACCGATGAGCTGCACCACCCGGCCGCGGGTCTCGAGGGTGGGGGTGTCGCGGATTCTTGCGAGAGCGCCGCCGAGGCGGGAGCCCTGGGATGTTGGTCTGGGCGTCATGGCACGAGGGTCTGTCGGAGGCGGGCCAGGCGGGTCTCGCGGCGGGCATCGACGATCCCGAACTGGGTTCGCACCAGGCAACCGCCGCGGCCGATGTCGGGGTCGGCGATGAAGTGCATGGGTTTGGGGCGGGGAACCTCGGCCAGCATCTCCGAGGTGTGACGTGCGAGGAGGGCGAGGTCCTCCGGGTGGAGGTGGATGTAGAACTCGGTGGCCTCCTCGGCTTCGGCGAGGGCGGCGCGGATGTTGGCCTCGATCAACTCGCGGCTGATCGGAGTCTCGGCGATGACCTTCTGGGCCACCTCGAACGCGAGCTCCAGGACCGTTGACTCGGTGTCGTGGATGACCCCGGAAGCGGCTTCGCGGAGGGCCTGGAGCACCCCGGTATGCAGTTGCTGGAGTTCTGTGCGCTGCTGGACGAGTTGCTCGCCGAGCCGGCGCTCGCCATCGGCGAGTCCCCGTTGGTAGGCGGCTTCCTCGCTCTCGCGGGTGGCCAGGACGAGGTCCGGGACCGGCGTGTCGCGGCCGAGGGAGACCGATCTCACCGGCCGATGGAACCGGATGGGTTCAGGCCATTGCATGCGCGGCATTCTCACGGTTGTTGCCCAACTCGATGTCGCCCTCGGCCTCGAGCTTGCGCACGGCATCGATCACGCGCAGTTGGGCGGCCTCGATGTCGCGCAGTCGCACCGGACCCATGAAGGCGATTTCCTCCTGGACGGTTTCGGCGGCCCGCTTGGAGACGCAGGCCAGGAGCGCGCTGCGCAACTTGTCGCTGGCGGTCTTGAGGGAAAGCGCCAGGTCCCGCATGTCGATCTCGCGCAGGATGCGCTGGAGGACCGGGCCGGGCAGGGAAGTCAGGTCCTCGAAGGTGAACATTTTTTGCCGGATGGACTGGCAGAGGTCGGGGTTACGTTCCTCGATGGCGAGGAGGAGGGATTTCCCGGCCGTTTTGTCCATGAGGTTGAGGATGTTGGCGGCGGCCTTGACGCCGCCGGTCTGGTTCATGGCGCGGGTCTGGCGTGCGCCCAGTTTGGAGTTGAGCACGCCGATCACCTTCTCGGCCACCTCGATGGGGGTGGGGGAGAGGGTGGCCAGTCGCTCGAGCACGCGTTCCCGCTGTTCGGGCGTCATGAGGGCGAACACCAGGGCGGCCTTCTCCGGGGGGATGAAGCTGAGCACCAGCCCCACGGTCTGGGGCTGTTCGTGGCGCAGCAGGTTGAAGATCTGGCGGGGCTCGAGGTCTGCCAATCCCTGCACGGCGACCAGCGAACCGCGGGTGGGCGCGACGCGGTTGATGATGTCGGTCGCCCGAAAGATCCCGAGGGCCTTCTCCAGCGAGAGCCGGGTGTAGTCCAGGCCGCCCTGGATGGACGTGCCTGCCTCGAGGGCGACGTCGGTGAACTCCTGGAGGAGGTCGCGCTGCAATCCCTGGCTGATCATCTTCAGCTTGGCCATCTCGGTGGTGATGAGCTCCACCTCGTCGTGCTCGAAGTTCTTGAGGACGAGGGCGGCACTGTCGCTCCCGAGCATGACCAGCAGGGCGGCCAGCTTCTGGAACTTGGTCAGGGAACTGATCTCCGGGGCGTCGCCGGCCTTCGGGGTCGCAGGGGTGCCGGGGTTGGACATGCTCGGTGGGGTCTTGGGTTAGTTCTGGGGCGACCCACCGCGGGTCAGCCAGGCGCGGATGGCCTCGGTGAGGTTGGCAGGATTCTCGTGGACCAGTTTGTTGAGCACTTCCACCGTGACCACGCGGGGCTCCTGGTACCACTCGGCAGGCGTCGATCCGTGGCCGTTGCCATTGCCATGCCCGTTGCCATTGCCATTGCCGTTGCCATGCCCGTTGCCTTCGTCGTGGCCGGGGAACATGCCGACGGGGATGCCGAGGGGGAGGTTTTCCACCGGGGTCCGTTTCAGGAGGCGCAGGAGCACGCCCAGGATGAGCAAGGCCACGGCGGGGTAGAGGGCGGTGCGCCCGAGGGTCCAATAGAGGGCTTCCCGATCCTGCTGCTCCATGCGTCGGTTGATCTCAGTGGCGTACTGGTCGTTGAAGACGAGTTCCTCGAGCACGACCTGATCGCCACGCGAGGTCACCGAACCAAGCGCGTTCTCGACCACCCGGCGGAGCTGGTCGAGTTCGGCCGGGGTGCGGGGCACCATCTTGCGATCCGCGCCCGTGCCCTCCATGCGCGCGGCGATCGTGACGGCGCTCGACAGCCGTTTGATGCCGCCCGCGGCCTGGAAGCTGTTGCTGGTGGTCCTCCCGATCTCGTACTCCGTCGTGCCCAGGGTCCGCTTGTTCCGGGTGCTG
>JBBQML010000126.1:0-9260 GCA_038328885.1 Verrucomicrobiota bacterium
GGCTTCTACGTGACGGGCCATCCCCTCGATACCTACCGGAGCCTCCTGCAGACCTACGGCCTCACCGACACGGCCCGGATCGTCGGCCTTGCGGGTCGGACCATGACCCGTTTGGGCGGCATCGTCTCCGCGGTGCAACAAGGTTTCTCAAAGAAGACGGGGAAGCCATACGCCTTGCTCACGCTGGAGGACTTGGAGGGGAGCATTCAGCTCCTCTGCCTCAGCGAGATATGCGAAACCTTCCGGGACCTGTTCACCGTCGGGCGCTTCCTGTTCGTGGTGGGGGAAGTGAGCCCGGGCGAGGATCGGCCGAAGATCTTTCCCTTGGAGCTGTTCCCGCTCGAGGACGTTCCCCGTCGGCTCACCCGGCAGGTTCACCTACGCCTGCGCACCGAGGGACTGACCACGGCGAGGCTGCTTGCGGCGCGCGAAGTGGTGGCGGCGCACCCCGGGGATTGCCCGCTTTTCCTCTGCCTCGTGCGCCCGGACTCGAGTGCCGCATTCGTCGAGGTGAACGATCGCTACCGGGTCACCCCTTCGATGGACCTCCAGCGGGCGGTGGAGGGAGCGCTGGGAGGGTCGGCCTACTATGCCAAGGCAGACCCCACGCTGCCCGAGCGACCGCGACGTCGATGGGAACAGGCTGGGGACGGCGGGAACGGGGGTTGAACTTGGGCAGGTCAAGGCGACCACGGACTGCCCACGTTGTTCGCGAACACATACTCCGGTCCGTGTTCCCCAAGGTCCGCGATCATCTCCTTCACGTAACCCCGGAACAACGTGTTCGACGAGATCACCACGTGGCTGAGTTTGCGGACGCGGAACCCGAACCGGGGCGTGTACGTGCCCTGCGCGTTGTCGTCCCGACCCGCGGCGCATACGTTCCCGACGAAGGTTACCCCGCTGCATTCCTCCAACCGCCCACGGCAGAGACGTTACGGGTCCGCAGCCGCCCCGAGGTCCCGGGGCTTGCGGGGTGGTTGGCGGTTGGTGACCCTGCCTGGATGGACGTGCTGAATCTGGGGCAGGCGGTGCCGTTTATCATCAAGGACGGCTCGGAAATCCGCGAGCTCCTCGCCCACCGAAACTAGCTCTTGGCCGAGGGCTTCACCGCCGGCACCTTCTTGGCGGGATCCGTCCGGTAGTGTGAGTAGTACTGGTTCTGATAGTAATAGTAAGAATAGTAGTAGGAATCGCGTCCCTCGAAGTCGATGTCGTTGAGCAGAACGCCCACGATCGAGATGCCGGCGTCCTGGAGCCGCTGCACGGAGCGACGGGCATGCTCCCGGCGGATCTTCTTGAACTTCATCACGTAGAGGACTCCGTCAGCCTTGGACCCGAGCACCAGGGGGTCGCTGACCGCGCTGATCGGCGGGCAGTCGAGGATCACGCGGTCGTACCGCTGCCTCAGTTCCGAAAGGAACTTGTCCATGCGCGGAGTCTCGAGCAACTCGGAGGGACTGGAGGGAATCGGGCCGCAAACAATGACGTCGAGGTTCGGCACATCCGACTTGTGGACGATGTCCTCGAGGCGGTCCGTGGTGCCCTGAAGGTAGCCGGCCAACCCGACCGGTTCGTGGAGTTGGAAGGCTTTATGGACGGACGGGCGTCGAAGGTCGGCATCGACGAGGACAGTGCGGAGACCGGCCTGGGCGTTGACCACGGCGAAATTGGAGGCGCAGAGCGACTTGCCCTCGGAGGGGATCGAGCTGGTAACTCCGAACACGCGCATTTTGTCGGCACGGGCGGCGAGGGAGATCGCCGCGCGGAGGGTCCGGAAGCTCTCGGCCGCCGCGGATCTCGGGTGGAGATGGGCGTTCAGATCGCGCTCATGCAGGTTGCCGGCCTTGATGTTCGGCACGAAACCAAGGAACGGCAGGCGGAGGATCGTCTCGATGTCGTCCTGGCTCTTCACCGAGTCGTCGAGGTAATTGACGAAGAACGCGAGGCCCAGGCCCAGCGCGAGACCGCCGAAGACGCCCAAGACGAGGATCACGGAAGCCTTGGGTTTGACGTGGACCAGCGGCAGCCGCGGGGGGTCGACGATCCGCATGTTGTTCACTGAGTTCTGGGAGGAAACCTGCATCTCCTGAACGCGCGCCAACAGGCTGTTGTAGAGTGACTTGGTCTGCGTTGCCTTTCGATCGAGCACGTCGTACTCGATCCTCAGTCGGTTGTGCGCCAGCAGCAGATCCTGCTTGGATTTCAGGATCTCCTGCATGCGTTTCTCCGTGGCCTGGGCCAGCTCAGCGCGGGCCTTGATGGAGTCGTAAATCTTTTGGGACTCCTCCAGGAGCGCCTGGCGGGTGCTTTCCAACTCGCGGCGGGCTGTGATGACGGCTGGCCACTTGTCCTTATAGCGCGTCAGCAGGCTCTGGAGCATGGTATCGCGTGCTTCGAGTCGAAGCTTCAGCTCGCGGATGGCAGGGCTTTGGGAGATCTCCGGGATGACGTCGATCGGAGTGCCGGCTTGGACCATTCGTTCCACCTCGCTGGCAACCTGGGTCGCCTCGGCGGCGGTGCTCTGAGCGCGGTTGAGATCAGTCTGAACCTGGATGACGGACTGCAGGACGATGTTCTGGGTCGTTTCCAGGGACGCCATGTCCTGCTTCTCCTTGTACCCCTGGAGCTTTTCGTCAGCGGCCAGGACGTCCTTCTCCTTCTCCAGGATCTCCTTCTCCATCCACCCCACGGCCTCCAAGGCGCGGTTCTTACGAATGTCCATGTTGTCCTTCACGAACGTCGAGGCCAGGGCTTCCGCGATATTGGTGGCCAGCCGCGGATTGGGGTCTTCGACGCGCACCTCGACCAACCGGGTCAGGCGGATCGGAGAGATCTCGATCTGCTCGTGAACGGTCTCGATGATGTCGATGCTCTTGGCATAGGCGGGGAGCTTGTCGAGGTCCAGCATCTCGACGACGCGTCCCAGCAGTTTCGGACTCTGGAGGTTCCGGTACTGGGTGAGGAGGTAGTCCTGCTCGCGACCGGTGTTCAGGACCAGTTCCCGCGACGAGAACAGCCCGTCCGATTCACGGTCGATCTGGATGGTGGCGACGGCGCGGTAGATCTTGGGGGCCTTGAGCAGATACAGGGTTGATCCCAGCAGGCATAGGAAGAAGCCGATGATCACCAGCCAGCGTCGTTCGAGGACGATCTGCCAGTACTGGCGGACGTGGACCTTGGCTTCAGCGCTGAGGAGGCCGGCGTGCGAGGATTCGGAAGGCTCCATACAAATCAGAGAACGGAACGGAGTGGGTACAAAGGGTGGTCCGGGGTCGCTGCTCCTGGGACTGTCGTGGCGGGACTAGATGCGGGATTCGGGGACAAAGATGATATCGCCCTGCTCGAGATAGATGGGTTTTTCGGTATTGCGCAGGTCGTCGGCATTGAAGCGCATTGCTTCAGCCCGGCCTGCTCGCGTGACCTGGATGTCACTGGTGCGCGCCAATCGGGTGAACCCGCCCGCCTGGGTGATGGCCTCGACGAGAGTGAGGCGTCGCTCAGCAGGGATCTCGATCAGGCCAGGGTTCTTCACCTGCCCGAAGACCGACACGTTCCGCTTGCGGAACTCCTTCACCTGCACGAGCACCTGGGCGTTCACCAGGTAGTCCGCTTCGAGCAGGTTCTTGATTTCCATCTGAACCTCGGTGGGCGTGCGCTCGGACGCCTTCACGGTGCCGATATAGGGATAGGACAGCTCCCCGCCGGCCGAGACCCGGAATTCCTTGGCCGCGAGCGTAGGCTCATTCACCACCTCCACGATCAGGATGTCGGTCGGCTGAATCTTGTACGACTCGCCGATCTGGGCCTGGGAGGCGGGGGTGAAGGCGAAGACGAAGACGGCGGCGAAGATGCCAAGCCAGCCGAGTCGGTCAATAGCCCGCCGAGAGGCGGAGCGATATGCGATGAACGTCATAATCAGGGATCGATGGAACGTTGTCACTGTACGCGGAAAAGTCGTAACCGACAATGGCTGTGAGCCAGGGCGTCCAGCGGTAGCTGCCGCCGACGTTGAATCCACCCAGATCGTCCGCGCGCCGTACTCTGACGCCGCCGATGATGTAGTCCTCGCTGTACTCGTGGAACTGATAGTAACCGGCAAGCGACACGCTCCATCGCCCCTGGGTGCCCAGTTCCTGGGAAACGGAGACAAACAGGCGATCGGCCGTATAAGCGATCCCGCTGGCGTCCCGCACGGACTGGATCCAGTGCCGAAAGCCCACGGAAACGCCGGTCTTGACGCGGGGCTGCCACTTCAAAAGGAGACTCGCCACCCAGCCATCGGGGACCTCGGAGCCGTCGGAATACTCACGCATCTCGTAGCCGCCGGTCACCGAGCCGGTCAGCTTCGGAGTGAACTCGCCTTCGGCACCGAGGTTGAATCCATAGGCGGTGAGATGCGGCGCATCGGGCGCGGTGGCCTGGTTTGGGTCGAGCCAGGTGTTGCCGAAGGTAAACTGGGGGAAGACTACGATCTTGTCGGAGGGGAGGTAGCCGACCCTCAGGCTGCCTTGCAGGGCCAGGTAATCGTAAAGCTGGAAGGTGCCGAGATCGGACGCGTCGTAGTCGGCGTAATCAAGCCCGATTCCGACCCCGACCGTGGTCTTCGGGGATAGGTCGTAGTCGGCCCGCCAGTCGTCGTTGAGCGCGATCAGACCGACCGGTCGCTGAACGTAACTGAAGTTGCCGCCGAGCGTGGTGCGGCTGATTGAGAATCGATCACGACCGGTCACCAGGATCCGTCCGAGCCGGAGCCTCGATTCGTGGGAGAGCAGGTGCCCCAGGTAATCGAGGTCGTCGCGGGTTGCATAAATCGCGGCCTCCATCGTGTAGCCGATGGAGACGTAGTTGTCCGTCTTGCTTCCATAGACCACGCCCAGGCCGGGTCGAATGAAGGTGTAGAAGTCGTCGATCCGGTTGGTTTCCGCGTAGAAGATGTTGCTGTTGAAGCCTTCCTCGACCTCCAACCGCGGCCGGAGGGTGACCGGTCCGACCTCATAGAGGAGGTACTTCTCGGAGTCGAACTCAGCCTGAGAACGAAGCCCGGGGAGGAATCCCAGGGCGATGGTGGCGAACGTCAACCAAGGACCGCGGGTCGCGGGTCGCGCGGGCCGGGAGGGGGTGGAGAGGGACGCGTTTGCGTTGACGCCGACGCCGTGTGAGACGGTCATGTTCGAACGGTCCATGCTAGAAACAAAAAAACGCGGGCACTATGGCCCGCGTTCTGAACTGGTTAACGGCGCGCCAGAAATTCAGCTCGCCACCGAGCGGCGTCGGAGGAACAGGGCCACACCACCAAGCGCGAGCAGGGTCATCGTGCCGGGCTCGGGAACCGCAATGAGCTGGGCGCCGAAGTTGGCGACGGTGCCAGGAATCTGCTGCAGCGTCCATTCCCCACCGACGAACTGCCAGAAGTCGTTAAGGCTCTGACCGATCGCAGGGGCATCGTAGAGCTTGAGGCCGAAGACCTCGGCGCCGGACACGCCGGACGGGGAGATCGTCCACGTGAAGGACGCGGGGAGCGCGATGCCGAGACCGACCAAATCCGTCACGGTCACCGGGATGTTGCCGTTGACCAGGGAGAACGTCCCGCTCTCGTAGAGGAGCGTTGACGGACGGGACGAGCCAGGCGCGGCATTGGCGAGGGCGCCGTCGTTGGCGTAGAATCGGAGCTTGGCGGTTTCGCCACCCCCGAGCCCGTTGGCGAAATACTCGAAGGTGAAGGTATCGGCAATCCACCCGCCACCTTGGGGGCTGATCTGATCACCAAACTCCACCTGACTCGCGAAGTAGGAGTTCAGCGGCGTGACTGAGTTGTCGTAGATGACGCTGGGGGGTGGGGTCGCAGCGTTGGCCGAGTAGGCAAGCATCCCGACGCCCGCGATGACGGGGAACCACTTGGCGTGCACGTTCTTTTTCATCAAATCAAAAATAGTTCAGTTGCTCGGGGCTTGCGCCCGTTTCCTGCGGTTCGACTGGGAGTTTCGTACCCGCGAAGCTCCTCACGGTCAACAGTTTTTCTCCACGAACTCGTTTTGTCGGGGGGCGGAGCTCCCCCCAGGTCGCTCCCAGGTCGTCCGTACGCAGGGCTCTTCACTCCGGGACCGTGGGACCAGTGGGACGGCGCATCCACCGTCGGCGCAGTGCGCTGCCCGCCTCCCGGAAGGCCGGGACCTTCAGCGCGGCGAGGCCGGCCCCGTAAAAAGCCACCGCGGCCGTTGCCGGGACGAAGACCGCACCCAGTCTGGCCGCCACGCTGTGGCCGGCAGGACCGTGCTCCCAGAGCAGGCTGACGCCCCAGGCGACGAGGCCGGCCGCGATTGCGACTCCCCCAACCCGCCACAGGTCGCGCCCCAGCGCCCGAAAGGCGAGCTGCGGGAACTTCCTCTTGAGGGCATAGGCGAGCAGTGCCGCGTTCGCCACCGAGGTGATGGAGTTCGCGAGAGCGAGGCCGGCGGCGTGGAGGGGAAGGACGAAGACGAGCGACAGGATGGCGTTCAGGCCCAGGGAGAAGAGGCCGATCTGCATGGGCACCTTGGTATCGCCGACAGCGTAGAAAGCGCGCGCGAGCGTGCTCGTGGCGGAGAAGGCGAGGAGTCCCGGCGCGAGGAAATAGAGGGCCATCGCGACTCCTTGAGTGGAGGAGGCGTGGAACCTTCCGCCCTCGAACAGGAGCCGGATGATGGGGTGGGCCAGGGCGGTGAGGAGCGCGCTGGCCAGCAGGTTGACGAGCAGGAGGTAGTTCAGTCCCTGCAACAGGGTCTTGCGGTAGACCTCGAAGTTCTTTTCGGCGGCCAGGCCGGAGAGCGTGGGGAGCAGGTAGGCCGCGAGGGACACTCCGAAAAGGCCCTGCGGAAGCTCCATGAGCCGCACCGCGTACTGGAATGAGGCGACGATCGATTCCCCCAGGAAGAAGGCGAATCCCTGGGTGATGAGGACATTCAACTGAAAGGCCGCCACTCCGATCGTGGCCGGCACCATGCGGCGGAGCACTTCGCGGACGGTCGGGTCGTTTCTCGGGTTCACCCAGGTCAATCGCCAGCCTTCACGGGCCAGGGCGGGCAACTGAAAGGCGGCCTGCGCCGCACCGGCCACCAGCACTCCGAGCGCCAGCCCGTATATCTGCTTCGGCAGGTCGTCGCCGAACTGGGGCGCTACGAAAAGCACGCTCGCGATCATGACGAGGTTGAGCAGGGTCGATCCCAGCGCCGGCACGAAGAAACGTCCGCGGGCGTTGAGCATCCCCACCAGGACCGCCGCGACGCACACGAGGATCATGTACGGGAACATGAGCCGGAGCAGGTCGAGCATCAGCCGGGTGCGGGTGCCGAAGTCGCCGACGGCCAAGAGCCCGGACACGACGAGGATTGCGAGGGCGGTGGCGGCGGAGGCGACGATGACGAGGCCGGAGAGGACCGCGTTCGCTGCCCGCCACATGGCGGCTTCCCCCTCCGTTTTCTCGAGCGCCTTGAACTGGGGGATGAACGCCGCGGTGAGGGCGCCTTCGCCGAGCAGTCGGCGGAACAGGTTGGGAATCTGGAAGGCGAGGAGGAAGGCGCTGGCCACCCATCCCGTCCCCATGAAGCGGGCGTAAGCCATTTCCCGGACCAGCCCGAGCACGCGGCTGATCAGGGTGGCCAGGGCCATGGCGGCGGACGACTTGAGCATCTGCGACATGCGGCGCGGAGTTAGGGTCCCTGGCCTGGGCTTGTCAGGGAAAAAGGCCGGGCGCCGCACGGGGGCGTCCGCGGTTCAGGGGTTGGGCTGCGGAACCCCGTGGCGTCGGGCCAGTCGGCGCATCATCACGTAGCAGGCGAGGATGAGAGCGAGGGCGCCCGCGCCGAGCCAGGCGAGTTGTTTGGGGCTGCCCTCGAGGAGGCCTGCCCCCAGCAGCACGAGAGGTACGGCTTCGGGGAGCAGGCCGATGAAGGAGCCGGTGAGGTAGTCGCGCCAGCGGACCGGGGACAGGCTGAGGGCCATGGTGCCGATCAGACCCGGCACGGGTATGAGCCGGGTGACGATGACCCCGGGCAGGCCGGGGTCATGCCGCAGGAAGGCGAGCGAGGGGGGCAGGGGATAGGGGGTTTCGCGATCCGCGAGGCACCCGCGGATGAACAGGAAGGTGAGGGCGTAGGCCGCCATCGTGGCGGCGGTGATGGTGGCCATGCCGCCCGCGAAGCCGAACGCCGCGCCGGCCAGGGGACAGAGCAGCAGGCGGGGCACGCCCAAGGTGATCAGGATCATCGATCCCAGGATGAAGAGCGGCGCCGCGGTCCAACCGAGTCGGTCCAGCAGGGGCGCAAGCCGGCCCGCCGGAGCGAGCCACTCGCGCACCCCCGGGAGGCGGGCGAGGAGGGCGCCGACCAGCGCGAGCGCCACGAGGAGGAGGGATTTGTAGAGGAGGAGGCGCGGGCCGACCCGGGCCGCGTGTGACGCGCCGGTCTCGCGTCGGGTGTCCGTGCCCGGGTGGGAGTCACCGGGCACGGTGTTCCTCGGGCAGGACCCGGTCACCCGGGAGGGCACGGCTGCGATACCAGCGCATGGCAAAGCAGTCGCGGATCCCACGCCAGAGCCGGTTGCCGATGCCGTAGTTCGAGCGCCCGGCGGTGCGCGGGCGGTGATTCACCTCCACCTCCACCACGCGGTAGCCCTGGTAGTGGAGGATCGTGACCACAAAGCGGTGAAGCCCGTTGAACACCGGGAGTTCCCGCACCGTCTCGCGGCGGAGCACGCGGAGGAAGCAGCCGGCATCCCGCACGCGGACACCGGTGAGCAAGTCGCGGTAGGCGTTGGCGAGTCGGGACGAGACGCGGCGCAGCGGGGGATCTTCGCGTCGGCGGCGCACCCCCACCACCGCTGCGACACCCTCCTGCAAGGCGGCGAGGAGCCGGGGGAGATCTGCCGGGTCATTCTGACGGTCCGAATCCAGGGTGATGAAGATCTCGCCGCGGGCCAGCCGCAGGCCGCTCGCAAACGCGGCGCTTTGCCCGCAGTTGGTGCGGTGGCGGATGACCCGGAGTTGGGGATGGTCGGCCTGGAGGGCGCGCAGAACCGCGAGGCTGCCATCGCGGCTGCAGTCGTCCACCGCCAGCACCTCGAAGCTCCGGCCCAGCGGCGTCAGCGCCGCGCTGATCTCGTCGAGCAAGGGGCCGACGTTCTTCTCCTCGTTGAAGATCGGAAGGATGACGGAGTAGACAGGATCGTCGGTTGGCATTGATGGCGAAGGGAGAAGGCCCCGTCCGGGATAGCACCGCGATGAA
>JBBQML010000127.1:0-9232 GCA_038328885.1 Verrucomicrobiota bacterium
GGCCTGGCCTGGCGGCTTTACGCCGAGGAGAACGAGGACCGCGTCCCGGGCGCCGCCAACTGGGCTCTGGGCGGTCGTACCGGCCCGGCCGCTTCGCCGTATTTCGGCGGCTCAATGCCGAATTGGACCGGCGGCAGCTGGCTGGAATGGGCCAATCCCTCCGCGCCAAGCAATTGGGATCACGATACCTACACCAAGAAATCCCCGCTCTGGCCCTACGTCGGCAACGCGGTGGGAGTCTTCAAATGCCCGGCCGACAACACGATGGCCAAGCCTTCCAGCGGGCCCAACAAGGGCCAGTCCGTTCCCCGCATCCGCTCGGTGTCGATGAACAACTGGAACGGAGGCCCCGGATGGGGCGAATCGGGCCCGTGGACCCCCGACGCCGCCCAGGGCTGGAAGGTGTTCCTCAAGCTAGCCGACTACAACGATCCCGGACCGTCCGGCACCTTCGTGTTCTTGGACGAACGTCAGGACAGCATCAACGACGGCTATTTCGTGGTAGCAATGCAGGGTTATCCGCGGGGCCCGAACGGCAAGAGCCAGGGTTCGGCGCTGAAGATCGTGGACTTCCCGGCGAGCTACCACAACGGCGCGGGTGGGCTGTCCTTCGCGGACGGACACTCGGAGATCAAGAAGTGGCTGGACCCGCGCACCAAGCCGGCCCTGGAGAAACGCGATCGCGCCCTGAACGTACCCTCACCGAACAATCGCGACGTGGTGTGGATGCAGGAGCGCTCGACGCGCTGGAATTGAGCCGCTGGGCGGAATCCGCCGTCCGTGCCGGTCCAAATCGCGCGAGCCGCGCAATTTGACCGGGTTGAGGAACTCATCTCTGGCCAGCGCTCCTAGCGGCGCCGGTGCCGCCAGCGGCGGTGGTCGCGCGCTCCGCCTGCGGCGTGAGGTTCGCGATTCTATTTCTGCGTGCGGCGCGGCACCTTTGAGGCCCCTCCCGCATGCCTCTCCCACCGAATCGACCCCACGGGTCCCCACGGGCCGCCCACCCCCTCGTCCGCCTCGGCACCCGACGAACTGGCGCTGCGCCCGCCGGATCCGAGTGCCTCCTCATCCTCTCCCGCGGTTGGCAGCAGACCCAAGCCTCGGCCACCCGGCTGGCGATCCTCCTCGGCCTAGTACTCGGCATCGGCCCAACGCCGCTCGCGGCACCGACACCGAATGGTCCTGACCCGTCCTCCCCGCCCGGCCTCGGGCTGGAACTCGAGCGCGTCGCCCCCGGCTCAGCCGACTTCACCTACCTCTGGTGGGCCAACGGGTGGCTCGACGGCCAACCCCGCGAACCCGCCCTGCTCTGTCTGGAGACCGGACACTATGCCGCGGTGCTCGACGTCGGTCGGGCCACCTTCACCCGCCTCGGGCCCGTCCGGCGCGGCCCCGACTACCGGGAGACCATCGACGGCGACCCGGCCCGGGCCGACCAGATCCACACGCAGCCCGGCGCGGAGTTGACCCTCACCGCGCAGATCGGGGACCAACGCTACCGCTGCACGCAGGCCGCCACGAACCGTCAAGACTGGATGAACTTCCCCGTCCGGCTCATCGAAGGCGGTAGGTGGCTCCAGCGATTCGACCTGCTCCAGCTCGCCTTCAAGGACGCCGCCGGCCGGACGCTCGGCGCCACGGGACGCCTCGAGGTCGTGGCTTGGCCCGACTCGTTACACCTCCTCCTCGAACTCACAGCACCTGCGACGCTGACCGACGAGATCGTGCTGGGACTGCAGCTCACCGGCGACGGCGTCCCGGCCCCGTTGCCGGCGGTTCGGCATTCCGCCAGTGAATCGTCCGGGATGCGGATCTGGCGGGCAGCGTTGCGCGTCCCGTTCGGCCCGGGAACAGTGGCGGCGGCGGCTACGGAACCGGTGGAGGCGACGAACTCCATGGTTCCGCTTCGGGTGATCGATCCCGGGGACAACGACGCGTCATTGCCTGTGGCCTATGACCCCGACCGCGGTTGGCACCGGGTGGTGCTGCCCGCGCGGCAGTGGTCGGTCGCCAAGGAGCCGGATCGGCTGGAGCGTTTCCGGGTCACGCTCACGAACGACCTGCCCGTGGAACGGATTGTCCGCATCCTGTTCGATGATCCAAGCGGCTCGCCCGGTATCACCGGGGTGAACGCGCTGTGGCGCGACCCGGACGGGCACCCGACCGGGGTCCCGATCCAGCTGTCCAAGAACTGGCACCGCCAGGCCGACCGCCGCCTGCTGTACGAAGGGCCCTGGCTGCACGCCTTCGCGTTCCTCCGCCTGCCGCCCCGCAGCCGCATCGACGCCGAGCTTGCGTTGACCTGGGCCCGCTGGGGAGGAATCCCCGCGGCCTCGCACGCGCAACTGTGCCTGATCGGCTGGGGCTGGAACCAACTCTGGGACCAGGCCGCGATCGGCAGTTGGGGGGAGTCGATTTGCTACGAACCCGACGCCATCCAGCAACGCTGTCGCATCGATGATGTCCGGCCGCTCATGGTCTGGGGGATGGGCGAGGGCCAGCGGCGCTGGACCTGGACGCACAACGTGGGCGGCGGCGATTTCCTGATGTACGTGGACGCTGCCGGCCGATACCAGCCCTGGCGCGCGGTCCGCACTGCCTACGGTTCGCAGGGTCCCAACCTCACGGACGTCCGCTACGCCGGGGTCACCGCCGACGGCGCCATTGCGTGTCGGGTCCGGGTGTCGACCCCGCGCACCGACGACCTGCACCGGGCGCACCACCACCTCCGCTACGACGTGCTCAAGCCGACGTCCTTCCAGCGGTTGGCGTTCTACCAGGTCGGGTCGGACCGCTATCACTGGCACCAGTACGGTCGCCTGGCGCGCGGCAATCGGGAGGGTCTGCTCGAGGAGTGGACGCCCGGGCGCGGGGGCAAGCGCTACCTGCGGTCGGGGATCCCCTGCGAAGGGGAGGCCCCCTGGTTTTCGCTCCACGAGGGGCTGGCGGAGGACAACCTGAAGCCGGTGGAGGGCGCCTGGGCCACGCGCGGCCTGGTGATCCGTTCCTGGCGGGCCCGGTTGGGGGGGCGGGACACGGCACCCTTCGCCGCGGTGTTCGGCACGGAAGCGGGCGGCATTCCCAGCGCCAATCTCGAGTTGTCCGCGCCACCCGGCCTGACGGAGCTCGAGCCCGGGGACTTCGTGGAGGCGGAAGTCGAACTGGTTATCCTGCCGATGGTTGCCGGGGACTACTACGGGCCGAACGCCAACCTGCGGGCCGCGTTGGCCACCGAGGCGAACACCTGGCGCGCCGTGCACCGCCAGGCCGCTGGAAACCACCTTGAGGTCGAGGTACAACGCGGACGCCTGGCGGAGGACTACCCGTTGGTCATGGCGGTGGACCGCCAGCAGCGGGCGGAGTTCAACGTCACGGGCGGCCTGGGCCACGTGCCGGTGACCTTTACGGGCCTGCGGCGCCCGCGGGGGTTCCGCTTGGGATTCGGGGAGGCCGATCCATCCGAGCCCAGGGCGGACGCCGCCTGGTGGAAAGCCGGGACGGAATACGCACAAGCCGAATACGAGCCGGCCTCCAGGACGTGGCGGATGACCTTCAACCTGCCGTTGGACACGCCCGGCGACGCGCGCGTGAGACGGCGGGTGGTGTTCGAGCCCGATCCGATGGAGAACCGGGATGCTCCCGATGGAGCCGCCGCGCTCAGGCCTCCCGCGCGCCCCCTCCCGGATCACCCGGGCAACGTCTTCGTCGTGGGCGAGGACGTCCTCGTGCCGGTACCCGGCGACCTTGCCCCGTCCGCCACCGGCTGGCGCCTGCTGGATGACCGCCAGCGGGAAGTCCGCCGCGGCGAACTCTCCCCCTCCCCCGCCGTGCGTCCTACCGCCGTCGCCTTCGGTCCGCTGGACCCTGGTTGGTACCGGCTGGAGTTCGGTCCCACGAACACGCATCGCCCCTCCTTCACCACGCTCGCGGTGCTGCCCAGGCTGGTCACACCACCCTCGCCGGATACGCCGGTGGCGCTGGACGCCGCGATGTCGTGGTTCGCGGCCGGTGATGACCTCCAGCAACGACGATTCGCGAACCTCGCCGCACTGACCGGAGTTGCCTGGGTGCGCGACCGATTGCGCTGGCGGGACCTTCAGCCGCAGGCGGGCCCGTTGGTCGCTGGACCGACGACCTACGACAACGCGGCCGAGGCCCAGCGGGCGGCGGGACTCGAAGTGTTGCAGGTCTTCCACGACACGCCGCCGTGGGCCCGTGAAACGCCCGGGGCAGGTGGACGCTTCGCCCCGGACCTGCGGACGGTGCACGATTTCGCGCGCCAACTGGCCATACGGTTCCACGGTCGGGTCGGCGCCTGGGAACCCTGGAACGAGGCCAACGTCTCCGCCTTCGGTGGGCATACGGTGGACCAGATGTGCTCCTGGCAGAAGGCGGCCTGGCTGGGCCTGAAGGCAGGCGATCCGGACGTTCTCGTCGGTTGGAATGCCACGGCGGCGGTTCCGACGGCCGCCCACACGGAAGGCGTACTCGCGAACGAAACCTGGCCCTATTTCGATACCTACAACATCCACACCTACGACTGGGCCCACGGGTACACCGAACTCTGGGAGCCCGCGCGCCGGGCGGCTGCCGGGCGACCGATCTGGATCACCGAGGCGGACCGCGGCACGCCGCATCTGAAGGACCCACCCTGGTTCGATCAGGATCCGCGGCTGGAACGGCTGAAGGCCGAGTGGATTGCCCAAGCCTACGCCGCCAGCCTCTACGCCGGCGCGCAACGTCATTTTCACTTCATCCTCGGCCACTACCAGGAACCCAACGGCGTTCAGTTCGGCCTGCTGCGCCTCGACCTGACGCCGCGGCCGGCCTATGTCGCCCTCGCCGCGGTGGGGCGCTGTCTTGCCGGCGCCCGGTCCCTCGGCCGCTGGCGTCCCGGGAGCGATGTCCAGGTGCATGCGTTCCGTGCCCGCCCCGATGGCATCGAACGCGATGTCCTCGTCGCCTGGGCTGAGAAGGAGGTGGACTGGGATGGGCGCGGCGTGACGACGGCGGAGTGGAGGCTCCCGGATGCACTTGCGGCAGAGGAGGTGGTGGACTACCTCGGACGGTCGCTGGGGACGGCCCTGCCCGCCCCGCTGACCTCCGCCCCTGTCTTCGTGTTTCTCCCGCCGGGTCAGGCAGCGAGCCTGCCGCTGGAGACCCCTCCGGCCCTGGCCCCGCTCCGCCCCGGGCAGGCGTCGCCGGTGGTGCTGCAAGTGACCCTGCCCCGCTCCGCGGTCCGGCGGGTCGAAGACCTACCCTGGTCGGAGGGCTACGCGTACCAGACGGCACCTGGTCATCCGCTCGAGTTCACCCTCCACGCCTACAACTTCGCCACGAACCATGCGGTGGGCCGCCTCCAGGTCGTCCGCCATCCGCCCGACTGGGAGGTCACCCTGACCGGACCCGACTTCGAGCTTGAGCCCGGGAGCCGGGTCGCACGGACGGGTACACTCCGGATCCCGGACACGGGGGGAACGGGGGATGGCTGGGTCGTCCTGCGGTCCGACTGCGGCCCGCACGGCCATCCTGTGCTCGCGTTCAGGGTCGTGACTCCGCCTTGAACCGCGCGAACTCACGTCCGTCGCTGCACGACCTGCCTCGTAGTCACGGCAGCCGCTGCAGGCGGTACAATCGGAACGTTCCCATGGGGGCAGTCTCGGTGCCGTCGTCGGTGAACTCGAAGTCTCCCGTCAACGAGGTGACCGCACCACCCACGGGATTCCAGACCGGCGGCAACTCATCCGAGAAGAACACCTGGTATCGCGCGCTCGCCGAACCGTTCCACATGATCCGCAAAGCGCCGGTGGCGGTCACTTCGATGGAAGCGATGACCAGCGGGGGCTCGGGCAGGCTGTTCACTCGGCGGACCTGGAAGTACCGCCATTGCGAGTTCAGGGGCTGACAGAAGCTGAGACTCAATCCGGTCGAGGGCAGGATGGGGCTGATCACCGTCCAGACGGCGTCCGCAAACCGTTCCTTGGCCTCCACAAAATACTCCGCGCCCAGGAGCGTGTCCCAGGTCAGACAGAGCTGGAAGGCGGCGTCGACGGACAAGGTCACGCTCGGGACAGGCACACTTGGAGGAGCCGAGGACGGGATGGAGACGCCCTCGACGACGCGGAAATAACGGAACCCCGTCGACCCATTGAGGCAGAGTGTGTATGGCACGCCCAAGCCACGGAGTGGCTCCGAAGCCACCGTCCAATTGGGGTCGTCGAGGTTGGCCTTGGCCTCCAGCAGGTAGTCGAGACCCGCCTGGGTAGGCCACGTGATGCAAATGCGATCGACGGCGGCGTCGATGTCCACCAACTCCGGCGGGAGCGGCGTCGGCGTTGGCGGGGTGCGTTGCCCCGCGCCCACGCGGAAGAAGCGGTAGCCCCAGTCGATCGGATAACAGACCTTGGTTTGGACATCGGTGGCCGTGATCGACGGTGTGAGCACCGCCCAGTTCGGATCGTTGAAGGCCTTCTTGGCCTCCACGAAGTAGTTCGTGCCGGGGACGGAGGCCCAACTGACGCAGATATCGGTCCCCTCGAGGGTGAGGATCGGCGTCGGGTCCGCGATGGGATCGACGGGCGAGTCACCGATCCGGACGTCGAAGAAGCGCCAGGGCCCGATGGGCTCGAGGCACCAGGTCGTGCTGAGGTCCGTGGCCACGAGGGTCGGCGAAATCGGTGTCCACACCGCCTCGAGGGCGTTGGTCCGGCCGACGACGAAATAGTTCGTGCCTGGCACGGAGTTCCAAGTGATGCACACGCGGTTGGTCGTGATCACGAGGTCGGTGATCTCGACCGTGGGCGGCGGGAGGACGACACCGAACTCGGTGGCGGTGATCTCATAGCCGATCGGGAACGCCTCCTTGTTGGTCACTGCGAGGTACCAGATGCCGGGGCTCAGCGGCACGGGGATCGAATTGGTGTCGAGGCGGATCAACTCGTCGCCAGGCCCCGGGGTCAAGGCGAGGTAGTGCGCGTTGAGGGGGTTGGGCAGCGGTGGTCCCTTCCGCAGGAACAGGTCGAGATCCCCCGCCCCGGCGGAGGTGAGCTTGAATTCGGCGGCGGTGGCCGTGGGACTGACCGTGAACTGGTAGTAGTCCAGCGCGGCCCCGGGCGGGATCGCGGCGTTCTGCGGAATCCCGTTGGTGAGCACCACGATGTTTGCGGTCTGCTCGGTGGCCAGGACGGTGTACGTCGCGGGACCGTTGGTGCCTGCATGGATCACGCTGAGGTACCAGTCACCCGGGGTCAGGCCGAGCGGGAAGGAGAACGCGGTGAGTTCGATCTCCTCCGCCACCAGGCCGGCATTCGTGCTGGCGTAGGCGAGGTCATTGAAGGTCGGCACCGGGAGGCCCTGACGCAGGAGGAGGTGGACGTCGTCCGACATGTCGAACACCTCGAACTTCGCGGACAGGGCGGAGGGACTGACCTGGAACGAGTAGTAATCCGGGGTGACCCCCAACGCGACGGTATTGGTAAACGGCACGTTGTTCGTCAGCGGGATGATCGTGGCTGGAAACTCCGTGGCCCGGATCGCGTAGGTCACGTTCGTGACGTCGGCATTCTCCACCGTGAGGAACCACCAACCCGGGGAGAGCCACAGGGGCGTGGCGGTGTTGGTGACAGAGATGAACTCGTCGCCCAGGCCGAAGTTGACCCCGGCAAGGTGGTAGTCGAATGGCGTGGGGATGGGCAGCCCCTTGCGAACGTAGAGGTTCACGTCCCCGTCCGCTCCGAGGGTCTCGAAGTGGGCGACCACGGAGTTCGAGGCGACCTGGAACGCGTAGTATTGGAGCTCACCGGACAAGAGACCCACCGATGGATCCGACGGTGCGATGCTGTTGGTATACGCCACCGCGTTGGTGAGGTTGATGATGGTCGTATAAGTCTCGGTGGCTCTGATCGTGTAGTCGACCGGCCGGTTCTCCGCGTTGCGAATCGCCACATACCAGACCCCAGGCACCAGCGGTATCGGCAACGACAGGCGCTCGACCGCGACGGCGTCCACCGCGGTGGGATCCGGATCGGCCGACGCGTAGTCGTACAGGTTGGGCGACGGCAACGGGTAGTCATCGATCCGCCCGTAGCGGACGTACATATCGACGTTCCCGCCGATCGGCGTGAGCTCGAAGTCCGTCCGGATGGCGTTCGAGCTGACGACAAACTGGTAGTAGTGGAGGCCCGGGCCGGGATCGATGGTGGCACGGAAGGGAATGCCGTTGGTGAGGGACGGCACCGTGGGCAGCAGCGGATCCACGCAATCGAACTGCACGCGGATGCCGTAGGCGTTGTTGGTCAGGTCGGGCTGGAAATTCCGAACCCCCAGGTAATACCGCTGCCCGGGGATGAGTGGAGCGGAGGGAGGTGTCAGGGTAGTCAGCGTGAACTGCGCCAGGCCACCGGACTCGAGGTTCAGGTAGGGACCGTAGTCATCCAGGAACGCGCTTACCGTTGCGCGCGGCAGGCCTTCGCGGTCCCCGAAGAGGAGCAAGGTGCCCAGATCGCCGACGAGCACGTTGGACGCGACGGTCGCGCAATTGGGCACCTCGACATAGAAGAACTGGAGGTCGGTGCCGCTCACGGTGCCGAAGTACGGGATCCCGTTGGTCAAACGGATGGCGTCGACGCCCGGCTGGGCGAACACCATCTCCAGGCGCCAGTCGAACTCACCGAGGAACGATGAGAATGGCCCGCTCCGTGAGTCGGTCACCTCCAGTTTCCAATCGCCCAGGGCGCGCTCCCCGACGAACGGCTTGAGGGGTTCCTCGGGCAGGTAGTAGGCGTTGAGCGGAGGGTCCGCCTCCTCGATGGAGACCTGGTCGATCGCGAGGCCGATGCGGGTGAGTGATCATAATGTCCATATCACTCTCAGGAAGAGCGAGTTCGGTTGCAACTGAGCCATAAATATGTGCCTTTACATTGGAGTGACACTCAGAGTAAACTTTGACAGCAATCGCCTCAAGTTGGGCCTTAATATTCTGTCTATACTTCTGGATCATATTAACCATAATTGTGATTTGGCAAGTCTCAGTGTCAATTTCTTTAGACAGAGTTTGATACAGCAATATTTCATAGAGGTACTTGTGTGCATCAGGACCGTAGAACGACTGGAGATACTGCATGTCTTGCATGTCCTGCATCGAAGGATTATAACCTCATTGAGGATTGGCACTGTTCGCGGTCTCAAGACTGCCAGATGCATTCTCTGACATACTATTTTTAGGTGCTGATTG
>JBBQML010000128.1:0-9203 GCA_038328885.1 Verrucomicrobiota bacterium
ACCCAAGCCGGATGCGCGTTCAAGCTCGGGACGAGCGTCAGTTCCTCTCCGCCGGCCGCGCGGACGTCCGCCCGCGCGCGGATCCCGATCTCCTCGAGCGTCTCCAGACAGTCCGCCACGAACGCCGGACAAAGCACCAGCAGCCGCCGCACCCCGTCCTTGGCGAGCCGAACAAGTTCCAGGTCCGTGTAAGGCTTCAGCCAGGGGTCGCGACCCAGGCGCGACTGGAACGACACGGACCAGGTCAGCACCGGATGTCGCTCGGCAAAGGCGGCCGCCGTCGCCAGGCACTGCGCCCGGTAGCACGTCGCTCGTGACGCAACGGCCTGGGCGCAGCAGTCCGGCGAGGAGAGGCAATGGCGACCGGTCGGGTCGGACTTCCTCAAGTGCCGCTCGGGGATGCCATGGAAGCTGAACAGCAGATGATCATGCGGCTGGGCAAGGTACCCCCGTGCGCTGGCCACGAGGGCGTCGATGTACCCGACGTCCTCGAAGAACGGCCCCACGGTCCTCAGGTCCAGCGCCGGGGCCACTCGACGGCGGCAGTCCTCCACGTGCAGCACGGCAGTCTCGAAGCTCGACATCGCGTAGTGGGGAAACAAGGGAACGACCACCGCGCAGGTTACCCCCTGCTCCTGCAGGCTCTTCAGGGCTTCCGGAACCCCGGGCAGCCGGTAGCGCATCGCCAGTTCAACCGGCCAGCCCAAACGGGTCCGCAACTGCTCCTGCAGGCGGCGACTGGTCACCACCAGAGGCGAACCCTCCGGAGTCCAGATCTTCTCGTACGCCTCCGCGGAACGCCTCGGCCGGAACGGCAGGATCAACCCGCGCACCACCAGCATCCGCAGCGGCCAGGCGAGGTCGATCACCCGCGGGTCCATCAGGAACTCGCCAAGATAGCGACGGACATCCCGCACCGACGTGCTGTCGGGCGAACCCAGGTTGATCAGAAGGACACCAGGCTGACTCATGAGCGCGCCCCAGGTTGAAGGGCAGGCGTCCCCGACAGATGAGCCTGCACCCGCTCCGCCGCGCGGGTCCCGGCCAGGATCGAGTCACTCAGGGCCACGCCGTCACGGAAATGCCCCGCGGCAAAAAGTCCCGGTGCCTTCGCTTCCAGATCGATGAACATCGACTTGAAGCGGCCGAAGCCAACCTCGTACTGCGGGATCGCGCGGGGCCACCGCGTGAGGTGCGTGAACACCGGCCGCCCCGAAACCCCCAGCAGCCGCCCCAGGTCCCGCACCACCAGATCCACCAGCGGCCCATCGGCGAGTCCCGCGAGCTCCGGTCGTCGCATCCCGCCCACATAGGTCGTCAGGGTGAGGTGGTCCGCAGGTGCCCGGCGGGCAAAGGAAGACGACGAAAACAGGGTGCCCAGGATGCCGAAGCCTTCCCGGTGCGGAATGAGCATGCCAAACCCGCACGCGGGATGCGCCACGTCCGCCCGGCGAAACCCCAGCACCACGCTGGTCACCGGCGGGTACACCACCTCGTCCAGGCTGGACAGCGATGGCAGCCCCGCCCCTTCAAGGTGCAACCGGGCGAGCGAGTGGGCCGTGCCACAAAGCAGCACGGCACTGTGTTCGACCGCATGGGTCCGGTCATCCGACCGCACCGTCACCCGCCACCCTCCGCTCTTCGCGGCCACTCCCTCGACCTTCGTTTCCAACCGCACCGCGTCACCCAGCGCGGCCGCCAGGGTGTCGGGCAGGACCTGCAGGCCGTCATCAAAAGAGAACTTGCGCGCGGTGGCCTTCGACACCTCCCCGCGCCGCCGCCGCTCGCGTGCCCCGAGGATCTGGCCGCGAATCAGGGACCCGTACTTCACCTCCAGGGCGTGGACCCGGGGGAACGCGTGCTCGACGGACAACCGCTCGGGGTCGCCCGCATAGATTCCGGTCACCAGCGGGTCGATGGCGTAATCCAGGAACTCCTGCCCGAGCCGGTGGCGGACGAAGTCGGCGACGCTCTGCTCGCCGGTGCCCCGGGGGATGAACGGTTCCCGGAGCAGCCTAAGCTTCGCCGCCCAGGAGAAGAGGGAAGAGAAGAAGAATGCCGGACCCGAGGTGGGCAGGTCCACCGGCCGTCCACCCCGGACCACGTACCGCGCTCCGGCGGCAGGATCGGAGTAGAGCCGGCGCCCCGCCAAGCCGAGGTCGTTCACGAACTGCAGCAGCACCGGTGAGGTTTCGAGGATGGTGTTGGGTCCGCCTTCGGCGAGCCAGGAACCTTCGCGGTGACTGCACATCACCCCGCCGGTGCGGGTGCCCGCCTCGTATACCGTGACCGGCACGCCGGCACGGCGGAGCCGCCAACCCGCGGTCAGCCCGGTGATTCCCGCACCCAGGATCGCTACAGTCTTCATGGTCATCGTTCGGCGAGGGGAGCGGGATTCGGGGTCAGATCGTGCGGGAGAACCGACGCTCCTGCGACTGGGGCAGGTAGGCGTCGAATCGCATCGCGATGATCCGCACCAGCAGACGACCCAGGTCGGTGATCTCCACCCCGGTGGGGGAACGCCGAAGCAACCCGTCGGCCTCCAGGTCCTGCAAACCCTCGATCTCAGCGGCAAACCGCTCCGCCACGGGAACGCCGAGCCGCTGCGAGAGCCTGCGATAGTCGAGCCCCAGGTTGCACATGATTTCCATGATCACCGCCCGCCGGATCTGGTCCTCGGCACTCACCCGACACCCACGCGCCACCGGCAGGGACCCGGCCTCCACCGCGGCCCGGTAGGCTTCGAGATCCTTCAGGTTCTGCCAGTAGGCACCCCCGGTCTGCGAAATCGCCGACATCCCGAAACCGACGATGTCCACCCCCCCGCGCGTGCTGTAGCCCTGGAAATTCCGCTGCAGGGTCCGACCTGCCTGCGCCACCGCCAGTTCATCGCTGGGCCGGGCGAAATGATCCATGCCGATGTACGCGTACCCGGCCTCCCCCGTGAGTCGTTCGGTCACCATCTTGAGCAACTCCAGCTTGGTCTCCGCCGCGGGCAACACCGCCCGCTTCTCGAAGATCCGCTGCGAGGGTTTCATCCACGGGACGTGGGCGTAGCTGAACACCGCGAAGCGGTCCGGCTGCAGTTCCAGGGTCGCGTCCAGGGTCCGCCGGAAGGAGTCCACCGTCTGGTGCGGGAGTCCGTAGATCAGGTCGATGTTGACCGAGCTGAACCCGGCCTCACGCAGCCAGCGGACCACCTGCGCGGTCAACTCCACGGGCTGCACCCGGTGCACCGCCTCCTGGACCACCGGGTCAACGTCCTGCACTCCCATCGAGGCGCGGTTGAAACCCACCTCGCGCAGCGCTTCCACGTGTTCCTGCGTCAACCGTCGGGGGTCGACCTCGACCGACGCCTCCACGTCCGGGGCCAACCGGAAATGCCGCCGGATCGCGGCGCCGAGGGTGCGGATCTCGTCCGGTCGGAGGAACGTGGGAGTCCCGCCGCCCCAGTGCAACTGGGCCACCCGCCGATCCGCATTCAACCGCGGGGCGAGATTCGCCATCTCCCGTTCCAACAGCGCCGTGTAGGCTCGCCCGTGGCCGTGGTTGAGCGTGATCACGGTCGTGCATCCGCAGAACCAGCAGAGCGTCTCGCAGAACGGAATGTGGAAATAGAGCGACAGGTCCCGCGGCTCGTTCCGGCCCGCCGCCAGTTCCTCCTCCAACGTCGCGGATCCAAACGCGTCGGTGAATTGCGTGGCCGGCGGGTACGAGGTGTACCGCGGACCGGCCAGGTTGTACTTCTGCACCAGGCCCAGATCGACGTTGAGTCGCGTCATGCGCCGCTCCTTACCGTTTCCACCAGGACGGCCAGATTCTCGAGGGGCGCGGTCGGCGGAACCCCATGGCCCAGGTTGAAAATGTGCCCGGCCCGCCCGCGCATCAACCCCAGGATCCGGATGGTCTCGCGCCGCACCTCCGCCGGCGTGGACTCGAGAACCGCGGGTTCCAGGTTGCCCTGGATCCCCACACTCGCCGGCAGGGCCTCCCGCACGGCCCCAAGGTCCGCGCTCCCGTCGAACCCCAGAACGTCCGCGCCCGTGCTCACCAGGGCGGGCAAACCCGACCGTGCGCCCTTCGAGAAGACGATCACCGGCACCCGCCGCCGCAGTCCCCGCACGATCTCGGTGAGCCAGCGCCCCGAGGCCGCCTCGAAATCCTCCGCCGGCAGCAGACCCCCGAGGGTATCGAACAGCTGCACCACCTCCGCGCCGGCCTCGACCTGCAGGTTCAGGTAATCCAGCGTCGCCGCCACCAGCCGTTCCGCCAGCCGATCGTACACCGCCCGCGCGTCGCGAAACATCGCGTGAGCCCGCCGGAATTCCCGGCTGCTCCCGCCTTCGATCATGAAATTCGCCAGCGTCCACGGCGACCCGGCAAAACCGATCAGCGCCGTCCGGCCACCAAGTTCCCGCCGGACCAACCGGAGCGCGTCGGCCACGTACCGCAGCCGCTCGGCCGCCCGCCCGGGCACCAACCGGTCGACGTCGGCCGCGTCGTTGATCCGTCCTTCCATCACCACGCCCCCGGTGTCGCGGAAATGGTATGGCAGCCCCATGGCCTCCGGGATGACCAGGATGTCGCTGAAGATGATCGCCGCATCGAACCCGAACCGCCGGATCGGTTGCAGGGTCACCTCCGCGGCCAGGTCCGGGGTACGGACGAGTTCGAGGAACGAGTAGCGTTCCTTGAGCGCCCGGTACTCCGGCAGCACACGCCCCGCCTGGCGCATCAGCCAGATCGGCGTGCCGTCGGCGGGCTGCCCGGCACAGGCCCGCAGAAACCGACCGCGCCCCGGCCCGGACTCCCGGCCGGGCGAGGCCGTTGTTCCGGTCTGTCCCAGGGTTTCGTTCGTCGGGTTCATGGGTCGTCGACCGTGCACGAGCACCCGTCGCATCACCGACGGAGGCGCACATAATCCAACTGCTGCCGCGGCGAGGGAAAGCCCCAATCCACCCGCCGTGCTGGTTTGCTCGCGGCGGCAACCCGATCCGAAAACCCCGAGGAACGAACGAGGATGGGCAGGATTCACAGGATAGGACCCGGACCTACCAGGCCAGCCATCGCACTCGCCTCGAACTCCCCCCACGCCACGCCACGCCACGCCATCCCCATCCCCATCCCCATCCTGCCCATCCTGCCCATCCTGCCCATCCCTGTTCCTTCGCCGGTCTTTTCCGTCGCCAGCCAGAAGACCGGCTTCTAGCCTGCCCAAGTGTACTGGACGGCTGAACGGATGTGGTACCTCGCCGCCGTGGCGCTCTACGGTCTGGCGACAGGTTACGCCGTACGGCTGTGGCGCCAGGGTTTCTCCCGCAATGACTGGTGGTGCTACGGGTTGCTGGTCATCGCCGCCATCCCACACACCGCCGCGCTCCTCGCGCGAGGTTTCTCCTTCCAGCGCTGCCCGGTGAACAACCTCTTCGAGGCGACCATGTTCGTCTCCTGGACGGTGCTGGTCTGCCACCTTCTGGCGGGGCTCTGGTCACGCCTGCGATTCCTGGCCGCGTTCGGAGCCCCTGTGCTGCTGGGTCTCGGCATTTTCGGATTGAACCGTCAACTGGACGGCCCCGGGCAGACGTCCGAACTCGCGCACGGGATGGTCACCCTGCACGCCGCACTCGCCTTGCTGGCCTACGGGACGTTCGGGTTGAGCGCCGCCGCCGCGGTGATGTACCTCACCCAGGAGCGCGATCTCCGGGTCCGCAAGCTCCGCGCCGTCCTGTCCCTGCTACCCCCCATGGAACGGCTCGAAAAGGTGATCCTGCAGTCGTTGGCCGCGGGTCTGGTCTTCCTGACCGCGGGGCTCCTCTCGAGCGTTTGGCTGGTGGCGGCCTCCGAACGGGCCCCGGTGCGCGGCGACGCCAAGGTCGTGTGGTCCATCTTCGTCTGGGGTGGCTACCTGGGGATCCTCGTCGTGCGCTTCGCCCTCCACCGGGGGCCCCGCTGGCTGGCCTGGAGTTCGCTCGGGAGTTTCACGTTCGTCATGCTGACCTTCTGGGGGACCAACCTGCTCTCCCCCCTCCACCAGCATTAGCCACCATGCCCGTCTTCTGCCTGGGAGTCAGCCACCGCACCGCACCCGTCCAGGTGCGCGAACGCTTTGCGCTCACGCCCGACGCGATCCCGCCCGCCCTCACCCGCCTGCGGGACACCGGCATCATCAGCGAGGGGGTATGGCTCTCGACCTGCAACCGCGTGGAGATCTACCTGAGCGCCCCCGCTGATGGCGCCCCGGCACTGCGCCACTGGCTGCTCCAGCACGGCGGCGCCGAGGCGGACCTCCACCCCGACACGCTCTACCTCCTGGACGAACCCGAAAGCATCGAGCACCTGTTCCGCGTCGCGTCCGGCCTCGACTCCATGGTCCTGGGCGAAACCGAGATCCTTGGCCAGCTCAAGAAGGCGTACGAACTCGCCCAGCAGAGCGGCCATACCGGTGCCCGCCTCAACCGCACCTTCCAGCGCGCGTTCAACGTCGCCAAACACATCCGTTCCACCACCGCCATCCAGCGAGGCAACGTCTCGGTCGCCTCGGTGGCGGTTGAACTGGCCGAACGCCTGTTCGAGAAATTCACCGGGCGCAGCGCGCTGCTCATTGGCGCGGGCGACACCGGCGAGAAGGTGGCGCGCGCCTTCGTGTCCCGTGGCATGAGCAGCGTCCATATCCACAACCGTTCCCCAGAACGCGCCGCCGCCCTCGTCGCCGTGCTCGGAGAACACGTCGCCCAACCCTGTCCCGACTGGGTCCAAGCATCCCCCGCCGTCGACGTGATCGTCAGCAGCACCTCCTCCCCTGGGTACGTGATCGGCCCGGAGCGCGTGTCGGCCATCCTGCGCGCCCGACGCCAGCGTCCCCTCCTCCTCATCGACCTGGCCGTCCCCCGGGACATCGATCCCGCCGTCGCACAACTGCCGGATACGTTCCTGTACAACGTCGACGACCTCCAGATGATCGCGGCGCATCACCTCCAGCAGCGGGAGTCCGAGGTGGCCAAATGCCGGGCCATCATTGCCGAGAAGGCCCGGTCCCTGCTCGAGGCGCCGGTCCACCCGGCGAGGGCGCTGGCTGGCGCAGTCGAACAATCCCACGCCTGACCGAACCCCTACCCCGGTGTCCTCCCCGTCGTCGCCCCCGCTTCCGGTCCGCATCGCCACACGCGGCAGCCACCTCGCGCTGGCCCAGGCCCAGCGGGTGCTCGCCCTGTGCCGGGAGACGTTTCCCCGGCTGACCTTCGAGTTGCGCATCCTCAAGACCACCGGCGACCGGTTGCAGAAGGTGTCCATGGCCAGGCCGGGCAAACTGCCCCGCGGCCTGTTCACCAAGGAACTCGAGGCCGCCCTTCTGGCAGGCGAGGCCGACGTGGCCGTGCACAGCTTGAAGGATCTGCCCACCGAACTCCCCGGGGGACTCCGCCTGGCGGGGGTGCTCGAGCGCGCGGATCCCCGCGATGTGCTGGTCACCCGCCGCCCCCCCACCACCGCGGGGCGCCACCGGCCGCCGCCCGCCACGCTCAACGACCTCGCCAGCCTGCCGTCCGGCGCCGTGGTGGCCACAAGCAGCACCCGTCGTGCGGCGCAACTGCGCGCGGTGCGCCCCGACCTCAAGGTGGTGGAAATCCGCGGCAACGTGCCCACCCGACTCCAGAAACTGCTCTCCGGAGCCGCGCTCCACGGTACCCTGCTCGCCGCCGCCGGCCTGATCCGACTCGGCATCAGCCGCGACCCCGACGGCACCCTGCACGCGCCAGCCGACTGGCCCACGCCCGAGTGGGAAGGCCGCCTGCGCGCCGAGTTGCTCGAGACCGACCTCATGTTGCCCGCCCCGGGACAGGCGGCCATCGGACTGGAATGCCGCACCGGCGACGCGCGCACGCTCCGCCTCTGCCGGCGGTTGAACCACCCTGAGACGCTCGAATGTGTGCTGGCCGAGCGCTCTTTCCTCGCCGGGTTCGGTGGCGGCTGCCAAAGCCCGGTCGCGGCCCTCGCCGAACCTGTCCGCGGCCGGCTCCGTTTTCGCGCGGTGGTCTTTCAGGGGACCGACGTCTGGCGGAACGCAAGCCACCTGCCGATCGCAAACGCCAACCGGCTGGCCCGCGCCCTCGGCCGCGCGGCCGCCCGCGAACTCGCCTCCGCGGCAACCGACTAAGGCTTGGTCTCCCGGAGGGCTACGGCTTGGCCACCGCATCCAACTCGCTCCAACGCGCGTAGAGCCGCGCCACCTCCGCCCGTTCACGCTCCAACTCGGCCAGCAGCGCAGGCGCCTCCCGGGCGCGGGCCGCGAAAAAGGCCGGGTCGTTCAGCGTGGTCTCCAGGCCCGCCACCCGCCCCTCCGCCGCGAGGATCGTTTCCTCGATGCCGGCGAGCTCGCGCTGCTCCTTGAATGTCAGCTTGCGGGGACGCCCCGTCGGCGGCCGCGGGGCGTCCACCGCCGCCACGGAACCGGCGGCGGCCGGGCCCGTGGTCGTGGGACTGGCGCCCCATGCCTTGGCTCGCTCCGCGGACTCCCGGTCACGCGCTTCGCGCTCCCGCCGTTTCTCCAGGTAGTAGGAGTAATTCCCGGTCTGCACTTGCACGCCGCCCTCCTCGAACGCCACCACCTGGTCGCAGATGCGGTCCAGAAAATAGCGGTCATGGCTCACCACCAATACCGCGCCGTCGAAGTCCGCCAGCGCTTCCTCCAACATCCGCAGGCTGGGGAGGTCGAGGTCGTTGGTCGGCTCGTCGAGGACGATCACGTTCCCGCCGCGACAGAGGACCTTCGCGAGCATCAGCCGCGCGCGCTCACCGCCGGAAAGGCGGTCCACCGTCTCCAGCACCCGCTCATCCCCGAACAGGAACCGCCGCAGATACGATCGCGCGCTGAGCTTCTGGTCGCCGAAATGCACGATCTCGTTCTTGCCCGCCACTTCCTCGAGCACCGTCCGGCCGCTGGTGAGCTGCATCCGGCCCTGGTCGATATAATTGAAAACCACCTTCTTCCCGACGTTCACCGCCCCCTCGTCGGGGACGCGCTCACCGAGGCACAGCCGGAGCAGGGTCGTCTTGCCCGCCCCGTTGCGACCCACCACCCCGATGCATTCACCGGCCTTCAGGGAAAGGGTGAGACCCCGGAACAGCCAGCGGGCCGGCCCCCGCCCCCGCCCCCCCCGGGGCCCCCGCAGGTAGGGGTTCCCCCACGGTGTGACGCGAACCAGGGG
>JBBQML010000129.1:0-9133 GCA_038328885.1 Verrucomicrobiota bacterium
GGCAGGCCGAAAGCGTCCCAGCCCATGGGGTGCAGCACATTGAAGCCCCGGGCCCGTCGGTAGCGGGCGAGGATGTCCGTGGCGGTATAACCCTCCGGATGGCCCACGTGCAGGCCCGCGCCGGAGGGGTACGGGAACATGTCGAGGATATAGCACTTCGGTGGGAGCTCCTCCGCGGTAGCGGGGCGGCCCCCCAACCCGTGCCGCTGAGCGAACGGGTGGTCCGCCGGGATCACCTCACCCGGGTTCCAGGCCCGAAAGGTCTCCTGCGTTGCCCAATACTGCTGCCACTTGGGCTCGATCAGGTGGAATGGGTACTGTCGCCGCGACATAGAGCCCGGCAGCATCGGACACCCCCAACCCACGACGCAACACAAGCCTTGGGGTCGCATCTAAATTGTTGACAATCTGTCCCCCACTGAAGCGCGAGCTCTGATCGTCCCCCAGCCCGCGACTCCGGGTTTGCGTCGCCCCCCTCCGCCGCGTGAAATCGCCGTGCGCCATGTCCGCCCCACCGATCCCCCAGTCCGCCCGCGCCCCTTCCCCGGACCGCCCCGCCCCGGTGCTGGGGTTGGTCGGGGGTGGACAGCTTGCCAGAATGACAGCGCAGGCCGCGACACAACTGGGATGTGAGGTCGCCATCCTCGAGCGTCGGGAGCACTCGCCTGCCAGCGGATTGGCCCACCGGAACTTCATCGGGGATTGGAACCGTCCCGCCGAACTGCTGCGCCTCGCGGCCGTCAGCGACGTCATCACCCTGGAGAACGAGTTTGTCGATGCCGAGGCCCTTGCCGCGGTGGAACGGCACGGGCACCCCGTGCAGCCGGGCTCGGGCACGGTGAAGATCGTGCAGGACAAGCTCTGGCAGAAGGAGGCCATCGCGGCGGAGGGGTTGCCCCTGCCGCGCTTCGAGGACACCCCCACCCCGGCCGATGTGCTCCGAGCGGGCGAGCGTTTTGGCTGGCCGCTGGTGTTGAAGAAGCGGCGCAACGGCTACGATGGCAAAGGCAATTTCACCGTCCGCTCCGCAGCCGAAGTGGAAGTGGCCTGGGCCGCGCTCGACGGGTCCCGGCAAGCCCTCCTTGCCGAGGCCTGGTTCCCGTTCGAGCGGGAGCTGGCGGTAATGATCACTCGATCGATCACCGGTGACACCGTGGTGTATCCCGTGGTGGAGACCGTCCAAAGCGACCACATTTGTCACGTGGTGTTGGCACCGGCGGCCGTACCGGCAGGCTTGGCGGACCGGGCGGCGGAGGTCGCGCGACGGGCGGTGGCGGCCGTGGGTGGGACCGGAACGTTCGGGGTCGAGATGTTCCTCGCGGCGGACGGCACGATCGCGGTGAACGAACTGGCGCCGAGGGTCCACAACTCCGGGCATTACACCATCGAGGCCTGCGCGTGCTCGCAGTTCGAGAACCATGTAAGGGCCGTGTTCGGTTGGCCGTTGGGCTCACCGCGCCTGCGCGCCCCGGCTGCCGTGATGATCAACCTGCTGGGCGCCGGCCTCGGCCCCGGGCGGCCCACCGGCCTCGCCGAGGCTCTCGCCGAACCGGGCGCCGCGGTGCACCTCTACGGCAAGACCTCGAGCCACCCCGGACGCAAGATGGGGCACGTGACCGTCCTCGGGGACAACCTGGAGGACGCACTCACCCGCGCCCGCCGCGCCGCCGCAGCCCTCCGATTCGGCGGGTAGATCCGGGTGGCTGCATCCCCGGGGCGGACCCGGAAGTCCTGAATCCGCCTCAGCACTCGGTCGGCGGCGTGGGGGGAAAAACAACCCTGCTCAGGGACCGGTTTTCGACGGCCGCTGGCGTCGCCGAAGGCGGAGCGGCCGGCCGGTTTGCTGCAGGCGGATCAACTGCCGCAGCACGAAGCGACCGTCCAGGCGGACCAGGACGAACGCGGCCAGTCGTTCCAACGTCCGACTCCACCACGACCGCCCGTGCCAGGTTTCGAGGTCCACCCGCCGGCTATGCCGGAGGTCCGCCTCGAATTGGGCGTGGCCCTCGGTCGCGAGGGCTGCGTCCTCCACCCTGACCAGCAACTCGTAGTTGATGTTCAGGCTCCGCAGATCGAGGTTCGCCGACCCCACATAGACGATGTCGTCGAGGAGGTATCGCTTCGCGTGAAGCACGGCGGGCTGGTACTCGTGGATCTCGACCCCCGCCTTCAACAGCCGGGTGTACTGCCCGCGGGCAGCGAGTTGCGCAAGCCTCACGTCCGAGATCCCGGGCAGGATCAATTGAACCTGCGCCCCGTTCCGGGCCGCCCGCACCAACGCCATCCGCAAGCGCCGTGGCGGCAGGAAATACGCGGTGGTCAGACGGATGCGCCGGGAGCGCAGGATGTCGGAGGCGAGCGCCTCGCGGGCTGGGTTCCGTTCCCTCCCTGGCGAGAGCAAGAACAGGCTGCCGTCCTGCAGTGTCACTTGCTGGGAGCGAAGCTGGCGGCGGAAGCGGGCCAACCGGCGATGCCGAAAACTCGCCGACGCGAACATGGTGTGGAAGGCCTGGACCAGGGGCGGCACGAACGGACCGGTCAACGAGACCCCGACGTCCCGCCAACCCGACTCCACGCCGTCACCGTCGTAATGAGCCCCCACGTTGAACCCGGTCACGAAGGCCACCTCATCATCGACGAGCAGCAGTTTGCGATGATCCCGGCAGGTGGGTCGGCCGAGTTCGAGCGGGTTGAACCAGCGGCAGTCGGCCCCGGCCTCGTTCACCACCCGGAAATAGTCGGCCGGCAACTCCAGGGAACCGAAGGCGTCCACCAGCACCCGCACCCGCACCCCGCGCCGCGCAGCGGCGGCCAGCGCTTCGCGGAACCGCACGCCCAGCGGGCAATCCTCGAAGAGGTAAATCTCGAAGCCTACCGAGACCCGGGCGCGCTCGATCGCGCCGAGCATGGCGGCCAGACCCTCCTGACCGGTGCGCAACCAACTCACGGGCGCTGGGCCCTGGGCTGTCATCGCCGGCATGCTCGACCCGGACGAGAGTTTGGCAAATGCAATCCTCTGACCCACTCTACCGTCATGCGTTGGCTCCGTTGGATATATGTCATGCTGGTTCTGCTCGGCCTCGAGCACGGGTCCCGGGCGGCCACCGCCACTTCCGCGCGGCTGGTGCTTCCGGTCGTGACCGTGCGCCCCGGCGACACCTTCCTCGCCGGCCTCGAGCTCACGATGAAACCGGGCTGGCACACCTACTGGCGCAACGGTGGGGATTCCGGGGCTCCCACCACCCTCGAATGGCAGCTCCCCGCCGGAATTGCCGCCGGTGAGCCGCGCTGGCCCGCCCCGGAGCGCTACGCGGAACAGGATCTCGTGACGTTCGTTTACCACGGCAAGGTCACCCTGCTGATACCCATCAGCGTGGCTCCCACCGCACCCGTCGGACCCGTGGAACTGACCGCGGCGGTCAAGTGGTTGGAGTGCGAGAAGCTCTGCCTCCCGGGCAAGGGCACCGTCCGGGCGCAGTTCCGCGTCGGCATCACCGCGGAACCGTCCGCGGACGCAACCACGCTCCGCGAGGCGGTGAACCGTCTCCCCCCCCCGGCTGCCGAGGGGACCGTCGAGGCCAGGTGGGAAGGGTCCGCCAACGGGGACCTTCGGCCACTCCTGATCCGGTGGCGCTCACCACCGGCGGTCGGTTCGGTGACGCCCGATTTCTTTCCCGACAGCGACCCCGCCTACGAGGTTCAAACCGCGACCCAGGTGCTCACCGCTGAGGACGGCTGGGTCTCCCTGCGCAAGCAAGTGAGGCGCCTGGAAGGGGACTGGCCCGGCGAGATCCGCGGGCTCCTCGTTCAAGTCGACGCCCGGCAACTCCCGAAAGTGGCCGTCGAGGCGACCCTGGCCCTCCAAGGCGGGGCCGACGCCGGGTCGGCACTCGGTTCTGCGCCTGGCTCGCCTGGCAGTACCTCGTCGAGCCCTGGCGGCGCGGTTCCCGCCCGGGTGGCCTCGATCTCGCTGGTCCGGGCGCTGGGTTTGGGATTCCTCGGCGGCATGATCCTCAACATCATGCCCTGCGTCCTGCCCGTGATCGCCCTCAAGATCCTCGGCTTCGTCCGCCAGGGTGGCAGCCGGCCGGCGGAGATCCGGAAGCTGGGCCTGATCTACGGCCTGGGGGTGTGGTTCTCGTTCCTCGTCCTGGCCGGTGTGGTGATCGGCGTAAGGCAGGCGGCGGGTTTCGCCGGTTGGGGGATGCAGTTCGGCAACCCGGTTTTCCTCGTGGCGATGACTACCTTGGTGCTGTTGGTCTCGCTCAGCCTCTTCGGGGTGTTCGAGATCAACCTTTCCGGCAAGGGGATGGACGCCGCCGGCGAACTCGCGAGCAAGGAGGGCGCCCCGGGAGCCTTCTTCAACGGCATGCTCTCGGTGGCGCTCGCCACCCCCTGCACGGCACCTTTCCTCGCACCCGCCCTGGGCTACGCCTTCGCCGCCCCGGCCTCCACCATCGCCCTGGTCTTCTCTGCCGTCGCGTTCGGCCTCGCCGCTCCGTACGTGATCCTGAGCTGGCAGCCCGCCTGGCTGAAGTTCCTCCCCAAACCCGGCGCCTGGATGGAACGTTTCAAGGTCGCCATGGGCTTCCCCATGCTGGCCACAGCGCTCTGGCTCTACACGCTGACTGCCGCCCACTTCCCCGGCGGCGGCGCGCTCTGGCTCGGCCTCTTCCTGGTAGGCCTAGCCCTTTCGGTATGGGTCTGGGGTGAGTTCGTCCAGCGGGGGCGCCAACATCAGACGGCGGCCATGGTCGTGGCTGTCCTCCTCGCGGGCTGCGCGTACGGCTTGACCCTGGAACATGAGTTGCACTGGCGCCAACCCCGCGCTGCCGCTGCCATGGACGCCCACCGCGCCACGACCGCGGTGGCGGGGGGGATTCCCTGGGAACCGTGGTCCCGGGAAGCTGTGGACCGCGCCCGAAAGGCCGGCCGACCGGTGTTCGTGGACTTCACCGCCGACTGGTGCCTCACCTGCCAACTCAACGAGCGCTCCTCCATCAACATCCCTGAAACGCGGGAGCGGCTGCGAACCCTGAACGCGGTGCCGCTGAAGGGGGACTACACCCTCCTACCGCCCGCCATGACCGAGGAACTCCAGCGCTACGGTCGCGCCGGCGTACCCCTCGTGCTGGTCTACCCTTCGGACCCGGCCCGCGAGCCCCAGGTTCTGCCTGCCTTCCTGACGCCGGGCATCGTGCTGGAGGCGCTCGACGCCGCAGTGAAGTAATTAGTCCCCAGCCGAACCGACCTCCGACCTCCGACCTCGGATCTCGGACCTCGGATCTCGGACCTCGGATCTCGGATCTCGGACCTCCGACCTCCGACCTCCGACTCCGATCACCGCGCCGCGCCCGGATTCAGTGCGCGCGTCATGGCCTCCTGCATCAGGCCGGACATCCCCTCGAACTCGCGTGAATCGGAAGGCACCTTGAACGATTCCTCGGGCGGTGCCGTCAGCCGGACGTCGCTGAAGGTCATCGTCATCGAACTGCCCTCGGGCTTGAAGAAGATTCGGACCGGGAAGCGGTTCAACGCCGGCGCTTCCCAAGTCGTGGCCTCCTGCTTCACCCCGTCCGTGGAGGTCAGGGTGACCAGCATGCGCAGACAAGGCTGACCCTGGATCGTGTCCTTGCCGACCTGCCTCTTGGTGACCTTGAAACCCGTGTCGGGCAAATCCGCGCCGGAGAGGCCCACCCGCGTGTGGAACTTGACGTCCGGGAAGAGGACGACCATGGAGCGGTCGCCCGGCGACACGATGCTCGTCATGCGGGCCATGCCGATGTTCTGCATCGAGGCGAGCCCCTGGAGGGCGACGCCCGCCCCCTTCATCTTCACCAGATCCACTTCGATGCGCATCTGGTCCTTCAGCTTCATCATCTTCATCGGCAGGGTGAGCCGTGACTTGTCCGTGGCATTGGTCAGGGCCGTCTCGACCGTAGCGGTGAATGCGGGGATGTCGCTGAAGAGCTTCGCGACGATGGCGTTGTAGCCCATACCGCCGCCCGGAACGCCGGCACCCTGAGCCCAGGCAGGCAGGGCACACAGGGTCAGGATACTGGTGAGAGCGGCACGCAGGCTGGTTCGGAAATGCGAGGGTGTGAGGCGCATCGGAGGCGGAAAATGCGCGAGCCGGGACCAGTTCGCCAGTGACAATTCGCACCACGACGTCAGGCCCGACTCCCCGCCCCTGTGCCGGCGAGGGTCTCCCGGAGAAACCGTCCCGTATGCGACCGGGCGGTGGCGGCCACGGTCTCCGGCGTGCCCGCCACCACCAACCTGCCCCCCTCGTCGCCGGCCTCCGGTCCCAGGTCAAGCACCCAGTCGGCCTCCGCGATCAGGTCGAGGTTGTGCTCGATCACCACCACCGTATGCCCATGGTCCACCAGGCGCTGGATCACGTCGACCAACCGCCGCACGTCCGCCATATGCAGGCCGATGGTCGGCTCCTCGAGCACAAAAAGATTCCGCTTCGACTGCGGGTCAGCCCCGTCCGACTGTTCCTTCAGCCCGGTCAGAAGATAGGTCACCAACCTCACCCGCTGCGCCTCCCCACCGCTGAGCGTCGGGCTCGTCTGCCCGAGCTTGAGATAGCCCAACCCGGTGTCCCGCAATGCCTCGAGCGGGCGCCGCACCCTGGGCACCGCGCCGAAGAACTGGAGGGCCTCGTCCACGGACAACTCCAGGACCTGGGCGATGTTCCGGCCGCCGTACTCGATATCCAGCGTCTCCGGATTGAACCGCGTCCCATGGTAGGCTTCGCAGCGCACAAAGGCCGGCGGGAGGAAGTTCATCTCCAGCTTGATGTCGCCTGCCCCATCGCACTGCGGACACCGCCCCGCCGCCGCGTTAAAGGAGAACCGCCCCGCGCCGTAGCCCCGCATCCGGGCCTCCGGCACCTGGGCAAACAGAGCCCGGATGTCATCGAAAAAACCGACGTACGTCGCCGGGGTCGATCGCGGGGTGCGACCGATGGGTGACTGGTCCACCTCATAGAGGGCCTTCAACGCATCGGCCCCGCGCAAGACCGGGCCCTCACCCTCCACCCCGATGACGCCGGTCCTGGCCTTGGCTCCGGTTACCGACTTCGGCCTCGCCCTCCCCTTGCGGTCGAGGGCCTGGGCGAGGGCGGGCACCAGGCACTCGCGGACGAGGGTGCTCTTGCCCGAACCGCTCACGCCGGTCACGGCCACGAAGCGCCCCAGGGGAAACGAAATGGTCAGATCGCGCAGATTGTGCGCCCGGGCATGCTCCAACACCAGCCACCCGGGCTCGGCGGCGTGCGGTCGCCCCGATCGGGTCGCCGCCGCGGCCACCACGGCGCGGCGCCGTCCCCGCGCCGGAAACGTGCGCGACTCCCGCAGGCAGCGCCCGGTGACCGACTCGGGATGGCTCCGCAGTTCCTCGAGGGTGCCTGCGGCCACGATGCACCCTCCGTTCACCCCTGCGCCCGGACCCAGATCGATCACGTGATCCGCCCGGCGCATCGTTTCCTCGTCATGCTCCACGACGAGCAGCGAGTTCCCCCGGCGCTTGAGCTGATCCAGGGCGTCCAGGAGTTGGACGTTGTCGCGTGCGTGCAATCCGATCGTCGGTTCATCCAGGACATAGAGGACCCCACTCAGGTTGGACCCCAGTTGGGCCGCCAGGCGGATCCGCTGGGCTTCCCCCCCGGAGAGGGTCGTCACGCCCCGGTTGATCTGCAGGTACCCGAGCCCGATCTCGCACAGCACCGCGAGCCGCGACCGGATCTCCGGGAGAATGTCCCGCGCGATCTGGGCGGCGCGGTCTCCGAACCGCAACGCCCCGACCCAGACCGCCGCGGCATCGACGGAAAGCGACCCGATCGTGTCGAGGGTGGGGGCGGTCGGGGCGGAAGCCCTGCCCCGGGCTCGCGGCAGTCCGGCCAGCAGGCGCACCGCGCGGGATTCCGGATTGAGGCGGGAGCCGTGGCATTCCGGACAGACCTCGCGCTTGCCTTCCTGCCAACTCCACCAGGATTCCTCGATCGCATCCGCCCGGGCCCCCCGGTCGGTCTCCGGGAGATAGAAGAGCTCGCCGAAACCGCGGCACTTCGGACACCAGCCCTGCGCCGAATTGTAGGAGAACCGCTTCGGGTCGAGTGGTTCGAACGAACGGCCGCAGCCGGGGCAGGCCCGTTCCGTGGAGTGCACCGTGGCCTTCCCGTGATTGTCCAGGGCCAGCACGGTTCCCTTGCCCAAATCCAACGCCTCGTCCACCAACTGCTGCGGCGAGGGACCCTCCACCGGCCCTTTGCGGCTGCGGACGGAGGGCTTGTCGAGGACCCCGACCACGACCTCGATGTCGTGTTCCTTGAAGCGGTCGAGCCGAAGCGGTTCGTCGGTGCGATGCAGAAGACCGTCGGCGCGGATCTCGGCGTACCCCCGGCGGGCCGCCCACACGGCGACCTCGGAGTGGAAGCCCTTGCGGTTTTTCACCACCGGCGACAACAGCAGAAGGTCGCCCCGGCGCCTCGCCTCCTCGGTGAGTTGGGCGCCCACCTCATCCCGGGTCTGGCCCGCCACCGCCACGCTGCAGTCCGGACAGAACTGGGTCCCGAGCCTGGCGAACAGGAGCCGCAGGAAATGGTGAATCTCCGTGACGGTCGCGACGGTGCTCTTGCCCCCGCCGCGCGACGTGCGCTGCTCGATGCTGACCGTCGGTGGCAGCCCCGAGATAAGGTCCACGTCCGGGCGGGCCAACTGCTCCACGAACTGCCGTGCGTAGGCGCTCATGCAGTCGAGGAAGCGCCGCTGTCCCTCGGCGAAGATCAGATCGAAGGCAAGCGTGCTCTTGCCGGAGCCGCTGACGCCGGTCACCACCACCAGCTTCCCCCGGGGAATGGCGATCGTGAAGTTCTTCAGGTTATGCTCACGGGCCCCCTGGACGATGATCGCTTCGCCGCGGGCCCCGGGCGCTTCGGAGAGTTCCAGCACGAGTGAGTTGTAGCAGCCGTATCGGACAGCGCCAACACGCCGGAAATCGGGAGAAAAGGGGGTTGCGGGGCCGCGACCAGGAACCTAATGATCCGCCGCTATCGAAGTGGCCAAGCTCATCCCCCGCTCGAACAACCGGAGGTCAGAAACCCCGGTCGTCCCGCCTCGCGCGCGCT
>JBBQML010000130.1:0-9113 GCA_038328885.1 Verrucomicrobiota bacterium
GGCTGACCGGACCGCATCTGTTGCGGGTGGGCGACGCGGCCGGCTTCATGGACCCGATCTTCTCCGCGGGAGTCTACCTCGCCATGAGCTCCGGGCAGCGGGCGGCCCGGACCGTGGACACGCTGCTCCGCGGGTTCCCGGGCGATGCGGCGGGCGCCGCCCGGGCGTTGGCGGAGTACGAGCAGCGGGTGACGGGTTCGATGCGGTTCTATTGGCAGATGGTCGAGCTTTTCTACACCAAGCCGTTCATGGAGGTTTTTCTCCAGCCGCGACACCGCTTCAACCTCCCCGCGGCCGTGAACGCGGTGCTGGCCGGGGAGGTTGAGGGCGGCTGGGCCATGCGATGGCGGCTGAGGTTGTTCTTCTGGATCATCCGAGCGCAGGCCCGCTGGCCGTTGGTCCCCCGGCTGCAGGTGTCATGAGGACGGACCCCGGCGACGCAGGGCAGGCAGGGCAGGCGGGGTGGCTGCCTCGCTGGGTGCTGCTGGTCGGCCTGGTTCTGCTGGCAACGGCGCAGGGGGGGTGCCGGTCGGCGGGGGGGCCTGAGTTGGGAGTTGGAACGGCATGGCGCGTGCGTCAGGGCCAGGCGGTGTGGCGGCCCAAGACTGAGGGCCCGGAGATCGCGGGCGAGCTCACGGTGGCGATCGGGGCGTCGGGGGAATACCTCATCGAATTTGCCAAGCCGGCGCTCCCGTTGGTCAGGGTGGTGCGCCAGGGTGAACGCTGGGAGATCGCCGTGCCCGGGCGTGGTCGACGTTCGGGGACCGGTATCCCGCCTTCCGCGGTGGCGGGCTGGATGCGCCTGGGGGACCTGCTGACCGGGAGGCCACTGCCAGCACCCTGGCGGGGTGAGTCGGGCACGGACGGGGGCGACTGGTCCGTGGAGAACCCGCGCACGGGCGAACGAATCGAGGGATTCCTGTCGCCATGACACGCGGCTGGCGCTGGGCTGCCGGAATTCTGCTGACCTTGGTGATCCTGGGGGGCCTCTCCCGGTTGCGGTTGGCCACCGAGATCCTGGGGTTGCTTCCGGACGATGCTCCTGGGGTGCGGGCGCTGAAGCTGTGGGACCGCCATTTTTCGACCGCCCATCAGCTCACGCTTACCCTGGCCTCCCGGGAACCGGAGGCCACGGCGCTCCTCGCCCAGGCACTCGCCGAGGGATTGCGGGCTCGCCCGACGATCGTCGGTCGCGTTCACTGGCAGCCGGTCTGGAGGGAGGACCCCGACCACGGCGCGGCCTTCGTGGCCTGGCAGTGGCTGAACCAATCCCCCGCGGCCCTCCGATCCCTGGAGGAGCGGTTGGCGCCCGGCCAACTGGACGCCGTGCTGGCCGAGACGCGGTCGGCGCTGCAGTTCTCGCTGTCCCCGGACGAACTGGCCCGGCGCGCGTATGACCCCTTTGGCTTCACCGAGCTCCCGGGGGCGGAATCCAGGCTGGCAGCCGAGTTCCGTCGCGGGGACGCTTTTCATGCTTCCGCGGACGGGACGTTCCGCGTGTTGACGGTTCGGCCCGCGGCACCGTTGCGGGGTTTTGGCGAGGCGGGACGGTGGGTGGCGGCGGTGCGGGAGGCAGTGGCGGAGATTCGGGCGGCTCTCCCGGTGGGTGGTGCCGAGGCGGTGACCGTGCGGTTCACGGGTGGGCCGGCGATCGCCGCCGAAACGGCCCGGGACATGGAACGCGACATGATCGGTTCGGTGGCGGGCACCGCGTTTCTGGTGGCGGTGCTCTTCGGTCTTGCGCATCGCCGGCTGGTGCCGTTGCTGTGGCTGCAGTTCCTTTTAGTCGTGGTGGTGGTGGCGACCGTGGGGTTGGGCGGGTGGATCCTCGGGGGCCTCAACGTGGTGAGTCTGGGCTTCGCGGCCATCCTCCTCGGATTGGTCGTCGACTACGCCCTGGTGTTGCAGCAGGAGATGGACACGGCGCCGGGCTCGAGCCTGGCCCGGATCCGGGACGAGCAGGTGCGGCCCATTGCGACCTCGGCTGTGACCACGGTGGGCGCGTTTTCCCTGCTGAATCTCTCCGGGATTCCGGGACTGGCACAGCTCGGGACGTTGGTGGCGGTGGGCACCGCGGTGGGCGCCGTGGTGGTGCTCGGTGGCTACCTGCAGCCGTTCCTTCGCAGTCGCTCGCGGAAGTCGACCGAACCGACCTGCGAGGCCACGGCGGGCGCAGCCAGCGCGGCAGGCGCGGCGGACGCGGGCGCGGCCCTCCCGGCGAGTCCGCCGGGAGTCCGTGGGATCGTGGGCCTCACCGCGGGGTTGGGCCTGCTCGTGGTGGTGGCGGTGGGTTGGAGTCCCCCCCGGTTCGATGGATCCCCGGCGTCCTTGCGGCCGGTGCAGAGCGAGAGCTATGCGGCCCTGGATGAGCTTCAAGCGCGACTCGGGGCGAACCCGCAGGAGGTGTGGGTGGTGTTCCAGGGGCTGACCTCCGCGGAATTGGCGACGCGGTTGGTGGCCGCGCGGCCGGCCCTGGAGGGGTTGCAGCGGGCGGGGACGCTGGAGGCGTTCGAGGTGCCCGACGGGCTCTGGCCGAGGGCGGAGCATTGGCGGACCAACCGGGCGGTCGCGCAGCGGTTGGCTGCCCGACGGGCGGAACTGCTGGCGGCCCTGGACTCGGCCGGGTTCCAGGATACCGCCGGTGCCTTGGCGGGGCGGGTGCTCGCCGAGTGGCAACGGCTCGCCCCAGTGGCCGAGCCACCTCCTCCTTCCGGTTTGACCGGCGAATGGGTGTGGGAGCAAGTGGCCGCACTGGACGCCGAGGGTGCGTTCGCGTTGGGCACTGTGCGCCTGGCGGAGGGCGTGTCGCCTGCGGCAGGGGTGCGGGAGGTGCAGGGTGCCCTGGGCCCCGGCGCCGTGGCCGGGTCCTGGGAGGCCCTGGGTCCAGGGCTGCGCGAACTCGCCGGCCGGCGGATCGGCTGGCTTCTCCTGGCAATGCTGCTCGTGGTCGGAGCGGCCCTGGGACTGACCTTCCGCGATACCCGCGCGGTGCTTCTGAGTTTCGGGGTGCTCGCCTTCGCCGCGGCGTTGCTGCTGGGCTGCATGGCGGTGGCCGGCTGGTCCTGGAACCTGATGAACCTGCTCGCCCTGCCCCTGCTCCTCGGCGCGGGCGTCGACTATGTGCTCCACCAGCAACTGGCCCTGATCCGGCACCGGGGGGATCTGGGGCGGGTGCGGCGCAGTACAGGCCGGGCGTTGTGGCTCTGCGGCGGGACCACGGTGATCGGGTTCGGATCCCTGGCCTGGTCGAGCAACAGCGGGCTTGCGGGGCTCGGCCGGGTCTGTGGCACCGGGATCGCCTGTGTGCTGCTGACGGCGCAATTCCTGCTACCCGTATGGTGGCTGCGGTGCGGGCGACCAGGCTTGCGCACCGGCCGCCCGGGTGCGGCGCCCGGGCCATCCCGCCTGTACGGGCCGCGGCTGTGGGCCGTGGCGGTGGCCCTGACCCGGTGGCTGCCCGCGGGTCTGCTGCACGCGCTGGCCTCGACGCTGGCCGGGGTCTACCGCGGCCTCGACCCGCGGCGGCGCGCAATCGTGGAGGCCAACCTTCGGCCCGTGGTGGGCCCGGTGCGGGCCCCCGCCGCAGCCCGGGCGCTGTTCAAGGCCTTCGCCGGGAAGTTGGTCGACCTCTGGCGCTTCGAGGCCGGGGTGCTGCCGGCGTCGGTGTTCGGCGAGTTGCGCGGTCGCCAGCATCTGGAGGCGGCGCTGGCGACCGGGCGTGGGGTGCTGCTGGTGACGGTGCATCTCGGCAACTGGGAACTCGGGGCCTCGGTGCTGGCCGGGTTCGGGCGCCGGTTGCTCGTCGTGACCCAGGCCGAGCCGGGTGACCGTTTCACCGCCCGCCGGAGGGAGGCGCGCGCGGCGCAGGGGATCGAGACCCTGGTGGTGGGCGAGAACCCGCTGGCCTTTGTGGAGGTCATCCGGCGACTGACGGAGGGCGGCCTCGTGGCGTTGCTTGCGGATCGTCCGGGGCCGTCGACGGCGGCCACCACGACCTTCCTCGGCTGTCCGTTCCAGGTCTCCCGAGCGCCGGCGGAACTGGCGCGTGCGGCGGGTTGCGTGGTCCTGCCGGTCTACATCGTGCAGGTCCCGGGGGGGTACCTGGCCGATGTGTTGCCGTGTCTGGACTATGATCGGCGCACGCTGGGCGCGGGCGCGGAACGGATCCGGTTCGCCGGGGAGATCCTGCGTGCCTTCGAACCTGCCGTCCGTCAGCATCCGGAGCAATGGTTTCACTTCATCCCTGTCTGGCCACCGGACGCCGGGGCGGCCTGGCCGGGTGGGTCCTCGTGAGGGGACTGTCGTGGCTCCTCCTGCTCGGCATGGCGGGTCGGGTCGCGGCCGCAGATGCGCTGGACCAGTGGATCGCAACCCAGGCCGGGATGCGCGCCTGGTCGGCGGACTTTCGCCAGACTCGCCTGCTGACGGTCCTCAAGGAGCCGCTGATCTCGCAGGGCCGGGTGTGGTTCGCCGAGCCCAACCGGTTCCGCTGGGAGTTGGGAGACCCCCCGCAGACGGTGGCGGTGCGGGGAACCAACGAGTTGGTGGTGCTCTATCCCCGCTTGAAGCGGGCGGACCTGATCCCGCTGGCGGCAGCCCGCGGTCCCCTGCGGGAGGCGTTGTCGCTCCTCGAGGCGGGGTTCCCGCGCAGTCGGGCCGAGATCGAGGACCGTTTCCTGGTGCGCAGCCTGACTGAGTTCGAGCCCGGGTCCTGGCGGGTCGTGTTGCAGCCCCGGTCGGCGGACGCCCGACGCCTGATGGAATCGGTGACCGTCGAGTTCTCGGTGCCGGACCGCGGTCCACGGGCGACGGAACTGCGGTTCGCCGACGGCACGACCCTGCGCAACGATTTCACGCGGGCGGTGGCCAACCCGGAGTTGGCCGCCGACTGGTTCGCGGCGGTGATCCCGGCGGGGTTCAAGGTGAACAGGTTGCCATGAAGAACGAGGGTGAAGCATCCACGGGGGGCGCGATCGCGCCGCGGGCGGGCGCCGGCACCGGCACCGGCACCGGCACCGGCGCCGGCGTCGGGGCCGAGGTTGAGGTTGAGGTTGAGGTTGATGTTGGTGTTGAAGCTGGGACGGGGCCAGGGACCGGGGTGGGGAAGCGGGGGGACCGGTTGGCCGCCGCGCTGGAGCATCTGCCGCACGGCCCCGAGTTCCGGTTTGTGGACCGCCTCCTGGAACTTACCGGGGGCGTGAGTGGCGTGGGCGAATACACGGTGCGCGGGGACGAGGCCTTCCTTCGCGGACATTTCCCGGATGAACCCCTGATGCCGGGCGTGCTGCTGGTGGAGGCCGGGGCGCAACTCGCCGGCGTGGTGCTGCAGAGTGATCCGGACGCCCTGCCCCTGCGGGGACTGAAGCTGGCGGCGATCCGGCAGGCTCGGATCAAGGGGTCGGCCCGGCCGGGTCAGACGCTGCGGATCGAGGCCACGATCCTGGCGCGCCTCGTCGGGCTCGTGCAGGCGCGGGTCCGCGTGTTGGCCGGGAGCCAGGTGCTGCTCGAGGCGGAGGTCGCCCTGGGCGGAATGCAAAACGCGAACTTATGATCCGCCGCTCACGGAAGTTGCGCGGCGCTTGCCGTCCGGGGCACAATACTGACACAGATTATGCGCGTCATTATCGTTGACGATGAACCACTCGCCCGGGACCGCCTCCGCGCGTTGTTGTCGAAGGAAGCCGACCTGCAGATCGTTGCCGAATGCGGGGACGGCCGGGAGGCCGTTGCGGCGATCAAGCGGGAGAACCCTGACGTGGTGTTTCTGGACATCCAGATGCCGGAACTGGACGGGTTCGGAGTGTTGGCCCAGTTAAAGGGCACGCGGATGCCGAGGGTCGTTTTTGTGACGGCCTTTGACGAGTTTGCGGTGAAGGCCTTCGAGGTCCATGCCTTCGACTATCTGCTGAAACCTTTCGACAAAGACCGCCTGAAGGCGGCAATCACCCGGGCCCGCGAGGAATTGAAGGGCGTCGACCCGGCCGCGCTGACCAAGCAGCTCTCGGCGCTCCTGGAGACGCTGCAGCATCAACAACTGCAGCACCCGGCTCCGGCCGGGGCCGCGGGGGTGGCAGGCGCGCCGATGGGGGATCGGATCGCCGTGAAACTCGATGGTCGTGTGATCTTCGTGAGACCCGGGGAGATCGATTGGATCGAGGCCCAGGACAACTATGTGAAGCTGCACGTGGGCCGTGAGGCGCACCTGGTGCGGGACACACTCTCGAATTTCGAAGGCCGGCTGGACACCAAGCGTTTCATTCGCATCGCGCGCTCGACGATCGTGAACATCGACCGGGTGCGGGAGATGCAACCGATGTTTCACGGAGAGTACGTCGTGATCCTGCACGACGGCACCAAGCTCACCATGAGCCGCGGTTATCGGGACACGCTCCAGCAGTACCTGGGCGGCGTGAAATAAGCGGGGGGTTCGGCCCGGCTCAGCAGACCGGAACAACGCGAAGAAACCCCGAAAAGCCAATGAATGCGCTGTGTCACCACGGCGGCTACGATCGGGCGTAGCCGCGGACGTGAGTCCGCGCCGATCGAAAGCTTCGTACCTCAAACAGGCAGGCACCCTCACGGCGCTGACTGGGGAAGAAGTAATCCGCCTTCGGGAGGGAACAGCGCCGTCTGACGACGGCGGCTACGGGACAAGGGGGCTTCTTCAACAGGCTGTCAGGGGGCGCAGACGGTCTTGACGTTGACGAACTCGCGCAGTCCGAAGGTTCCCAGCTCACGACCGTAGCCCGAGTCCTTGATGCCACCGAACGGCAGCCGGGGATCGGAGCGGACGGCACTGTTGATGGCGCAGTTGCCCGCCTCCAGGCGGCGCGTGGCAAGGTCGATCCCGCGCGCCACGTCCGCGGTGAAGATCGCCGCGCCGAGCCCGAACGTGGAGCAGTTGGCCAGATCGAGGGCTTCGGATTCATCGCGGGCGGTGGTTACGGCGGCGACCGGACCGAACGTTTCCTCGTCGAACACCGCCATGCCCGGGGTGACGTCCGAGAGCAGGGTCGGGGGGTAGAAGTACCCGGGCCCTGCCGGTGACTTGCCGCCGAGGAGGCAGGTGGCGCCTTGGTGGAGGCTGCGGGTCACCTGGTGGTGGAGTTCCTCGCGAAGGTCGGCGCGGGCGAGCGGACCGAGGGTGGTGTCGTCGAGTCGGGGATCGCCGAGGCGGGCGGTGGCGAGTTCGGTGGCCAGGCGTTCCTCGAACTCGCGGCGCACAGACTCCACGACGATGAACCGTTTGGCGGCGATGCAGCTCTGTCCGCTGTTGATCAGCCGGGCTTCGGCGCAGACCCGGGCGGCGAGGGTGAGGTCGGCATCCGCCAGCACGACGTAGGCGTCGCTGCCCCCCAATTCCAGCACCGTCTTGCGCAGAGCTCCGCCGGCCAGGGCAGCGACCGCCCGGCCGGCGGCTCCGCTGCCTGTCAGGGTGATCGCCCGCACGTAGGGGTGGGTGATGACGGGTCGGAGCCGGGACGAATCGAGGCGCAGCACGGTGAAGAGGCCCTCGGGCAAGTCGAGGCGGGTGAACAGGCCCTCGAGGGCGAGGGCACAGCCGGTGACGTTCGAGGCATGCTTGAGGACCACGGCGTTGCCGGCCAGGAGCGCCGGCACGGCGGCACGGATCACCTGCCAGAACGGGAAATTCCAGGGCATCACTGCCAGGACGACGCCGAGGGGTTCGAAGGCGATGGAACTGTGGAGTGCGCCGGTGGCGACCGGTTCCGGACGGAGGACGGCCGGGGCGGCGGCGCCCTGCTGCTCGCAGGCGACGGCGCACTTCTCCACCTCGGCCAACCCCTGACGGACGGGTTTGCCCATCTCCAGGGCGGCGAGGTTCGCCAGGGTCTCGGCCTGAGCCCGAAGCAGGGGGGGCAACCGGTTGAGCGTGGTTGCCCGTTCCGTCACCGGGCGTCGGCGCCAATGCAGGAATGCCTGATGCGCTCGGCCCATGGCCAGGTCGAGTTGCGCTCCGGTTTGTTCCGGGTAGTGGGCAACGGCCTCACCGGTGGCGGGGTTGACGGAAACCAAGGGCACCCGGGTTCGATACGCGGGTTGCGGGCCAGGCGCAAGGAGTCGGTAGTTGAAAAACCCGGAGCTGGCCCTAATAACAAGCGGGCCTCTCGGGGCGGAACCATGAATCTTGACCAAGCACAGGTGGCGAAGGTGCGGCAGTGGATCGAGGACGGCCTGAAGGCCAACCAGGTCCAGACCAAGCTGCTCGATGAACTCGGAGTGAAAATGACCTACGCGGAGGTCCGTTTCCTGCTCGGGGACCTCGAGTTGCGCCCGAAGGACCCGCCGCCCCCACCCAAGCCCTCGGAAACCGTGCTGGGCCCCGGTGCGGGTTCCGCGCTGGCGGGTGGACCGGGAGCACCGCCGGGTGTCGCGGCAGGCGGGCTGAAAACCTCCCCGCTCGATCCCGCCGCGGCGGGGGCCGCCGGTGTCGGCGGGGTCAAGGTCACGGTCGATGAGATTGCGCGCCCAACCATGGCCGTGAGCGGCCGGGTCACCTTCAGCGACGGGCAGGCGGGCGAGTGGGGCATCGACCAGATGGGCCGGCCGCGGCTGATACCGGCCACTGCGGGCTACCGTCCATCCCAGCCGGATATCCTCGAATTTCAGGCACAACTGGAGCAGGCGCTCAGCCGGTTCGGGTACTGAAGCGGTTGGTGGCGCCGGTGGCGCCTCGAACATACACTGCAACGCATGACTTTTGCCGAAGAATACCGTCAGTTGCCCATGGGGTATTGGCTGGACCGCGCGCGGAACGCGGGTGCCCGGGAGGTGAGCGGGATCCTGGGGCGCGGCGGGGCGTCGTCGGTGGCCGAGTTCGCCGCCCTCCTGTCGCCCGCCGGGGCGGACTCCCTGGAGGTGATGGCGAGGCTGTCCGCGGCGCATACCCGGCAGCGATTCGGTCGGGTGATCCGGTTGTTCGCGCCGCTCTACCTCTCGAACGAGTGCATCAACAACTGCGCCTATTGCGGTTTTTCACGGGATAACCCGATCCTGCGCGTGACCCTCAGCCTGGACGAGGTGGTGCGCGAGGCACGGGCCCTCAAGGCCGAGGGATTTCGAAGCATCCTGCTCGTCGCGGGCGAACATCC
>JBBQML010000131.1:0-9108 GCA_038328885.1 Verrucomicrobiota bacterium
CCGTCCCTTCGACGCCTCGAACGCAGGCTCGGCATCCCGACTCACATGCTCAGTCGCTACGCGGCAGATGCCTCCCGCGAGTTCGGCGTACTCAACCGAGGACAAGTCCACGGCTGGAACCGGGGACAGGGGCAAAGCCACAGTGGGCCGCAGCCGCACCAGGAAACAGCAGGACGAGCCCGAAGGAGCCGCGAGAAAACAGGCCACTCGCGAGTTACACCCGCTCACAATCGTCCCCAGGACCGCACGTGAGCACCCGGAACTGCGTGCAGGGAGTCTTCTACGACGACGAAGACGGGCAGCTTTAGCAGCAGCCCTCAAAACGCACACCGGACCGCCTTTTTGAAAGTCCCATGAATTTCGTTGAGCAGAAAACCGCACTTTCAGTTGCAACCAGTTGCGCGAAAGCGCGTAACGCCTCAAATCCGACGAAGACGCCCCTCCTGCTCCCACAGTCGACCGAGACCCAATAGATGGATCGAACAGCCAACCGAGAAAGACAGAGCGCACATGAAGGAAGCGACCACTACCCCGCCGGAGCTCCGACTCCTGCCCGAGTTTGAACAACTCCACCGGGAACTCACGACCGAGGAGCGGACCCAGCTCCACGCCGACCTCGACCTCCATGGGATGCTCTCGCCCCTCGTGGTTTGGCAGGAGGAAGGCGTCCTGCTCGACGGCCACAACCGCCTCCGCTGGGCGAACAAGAACCAGTGCGGGGTGACCACCATCGAACTGTCGTTTCCGGACCAGACCGCCGCCCTGCGCTGAGCGATCCGAAACCAGCTCGCCCGCCGAAACCTGACGCCCGACGAGTCGTCCCTGCTGCGCGGGAAGGACTACAACTTGGAGAAGAAGCCGCAGGGTGGGGACCGTCGATCAATCCGACACGATGTCGGACTGAAAGGCGAGACCGCCGCCCGCCTCGCCAAGGAGCACGGGGTCACCGCCAGAACCATCGAGCGCGACGGGAAGTTCGCCGACGCCGTCGAGTCTGCCTCCAAACAAATCCCGGGCATCGAGAACCTGGTCAAGGGTGGAGAGAGGCAGGTCAAACGCTCGACCTTCATCGCGGCTGCCGAGCGTATGGCTATCGACCCGAGCGTCACGGCGAGTATGAAGGAGATGTTCACCAGGCCGGGGAAAGTAGCCTCCTCTCCCCCCGCGCCGCCAAAGGCCCCCGACGCCGAGGCCGTTGCGAAACAGAAGCGCCTGAATGAAATGGGCGAGGCCCACAGCGGCCTGTGTACGTTTATCCTCAAACTGCGACGGCTCGGAAGTGCGAGGAGGACCGAGTTCTGGAACACCAGCAAGGAAGTGCAAGCGCAGGCGAGGAAGATCCTCGGGCTCTTGCGCGAAGACATCGAAACGTGGGAGTCCGAAATCCAATGACAAGACTGCTGAAACACCTCACGGGCGAGTTCGTCACCTTCTGCATCGAGACGACCCGAGCGGCCGAGGTCCGTCCGCTGGAGATGGCGAAAACCTACACCGAGCAGAACTGGCCTGACCTTGAGCCGCACGCCCGGGATATGATCACGCACCGTTTGGCGGATGCCTGCGAGAAGGCGATGAGGTCGCGCATCACCGCCGCACAGGCTCTGCAACTGGAGCTGCCCATCCCCATGCTCGACGGTCTCCCGATCGCACTCGCCACCGGGGGAGGAGGGTACATTTCCATCGGTGCCGCGACGCTTGTCCACATCTTGTCGGCTCAGGCCGAACACCGAATCCAGATCGGCGGACACGAAGACTCGACCGCGAAGCTCGATCAACTGATTGCTGACCGCCGCAGGCTCGGAGTCCCGGACGACTTCGGCTTCCAGTTCTGGAAGCTCGGGGATCGGACGACCGCGAGCCTGGTCGCTGCCTGACGCCCATGACCATCCACTGCTCGTTCACCGAACTCCTCGACCCGAACAAGCTGCGGCCGAACCCGAAGAATCCGAACCGACATAGCGCGACGCAAATCGCCTTGTTGGCCGGAATCTTGGAACGGGCGGGCTGGCGGCAGCCGATCACGATTTCCGCCAGGAGCGGTTTCGTGGTCCGTGGCCATGGGCGCCTTGAGGCGGCACTGCTGCTCGGCTTCAGCCAGGTTCCCGTCGACGTTCAGGCGTACGCGAGCGACGCCGAGGAGCTGGCCGACCTGGTCGCCGACAACCGGCTGAGCGAACTGGCCGAACTCGACGAGGACGCCCTGGCCAGGGTGCTGCGCGATCTGCAAGGCGCCGGCCACGATGTTCAGCTCGCCGGGTTCACCGAGGCCGAGGTGGCGCGGTTGCTCGAAGGGGAGGTCGAGACTGACGCGCTCGAAACGATCCCGCGCATGGAAATCCAGGCGTTCGAGAGCTACGACTACTTCGCGTTCTTCTTCCGCGATCACCGGGACTTTCTGCGGGCGATGTCGCTGCTGAAGGTCGGGAAGGTGAACTACTCGATCAGCCGGAAGACCCCGAAGATAGGCATCGGCCGCATCCTCGACGGCAAGCGACTGCTGGCCCTCCTCGATCCCCATGAAGAAATCTCCGTGCCAAGTGAGCCCGCCTCTGCCCCCGTCGCCGAAAACATCCCTCCGCCCTGCATCGGGCCTGGAGGAACTCGACCTGGTGAACTTGTCGATCCGGCACGTCATCATGAGCCGGGGCCGGGCGGGGCGGATGACCACGCACAAGCTCGTCCCGCACGCCACGCTCGTCGTTCCCGAGGATGAGTTGGACCTCTACGCCGCCGCCGGGTACGGGCTGCCCCTCGTGACGATCCCCCCGGGTTTGGTTGGCGTGAGCGCCGTCCGCAACTGGATCGTCCGGCGCTTCGAGGAGGAAGTGGTGGTGATGTACGACGACGTGTCGGCGTGCCGCACAATCGCCGGTCTGCTCAACCGGAGCCTGTCGCCGATCGAGACCGAGGCGATTGTCGAGAACACCGCGTGGTCGGCGAAGGGAGCCGGCGCCCGCCTGTTTGGCTGGAACCAGCGCCTCGACCCCCGGGTGCTCCAGCGCAACGATCCCTTCAGTGTCGTCCACTGGTGCGGAGGGGTCCTGGGCGTAATCGGCAGGGACGTGCGCTGGGATGAACTCCTCCGGTTCAAGTGTGACATCGACTGTTGCCTGAGCGAGTTGCTGAACAACCGCATCCTGTGGCACGAGTCCCGATTCTGCTTCCTCCAGGCCCGAGACAAGAACCTGGGCGGCAACTCGCGGTTCCGCTCGCCCGAGCGCATCGAGGCCGAGAAGCGCTACCTGAAGTCAAAGTGGAAGGCGCACATCGTCCTGTCGGAATACGCGTCGCAGGACTCGGTGAAGATGGTTGTCGAACGCCGGCAGTCGGTGTCGTTGTAAGTACGAAAAACGCCGACGACCACCGGGGGGCATAGACCATAGCTTGGCGTTTGGCGGCGTTCATAAATGCCTCACGGCCAGGCTGCCGTCGTGTGATCCAGAGAAATCATGACGGCCGTAAAACGAATCCTACGCATTCTGTCGGTCGCAGATGAGGCGCTACCAGGGCGTTCATGAGGAGGGCTTCAACCATGTCTCCGAGGCAGATGGCGGATTCCTGATACGCTGCCGGCGTACTATATTCATGATGATGAACGCAGAACACAACCCGACGGCGAACGACCACGACGCGTTGACCGCCCGAGAAGCCGGGCTCCGGGCGCTGGTAGATACCCTGACCGCCGGCATCGTCACCACCGAGGTCAAAGCCCTCTACGACGCGTGGCTGGTCCTCACCGACCAAGGCGCGAAGTACAAGAGCCGCATCTTCCTGTCGAAGGCCGTGATCGTGCTCTGCCAGTACCGCAAGTGCCGCGACGCTGATCACTTGAGCAATTACGATTACTCCGCGGTGATCTCGAAGTACCTCGGCGACACCGCGAAGCACATCGCCCAGGCGTTCGCCCGCGCCGCCGAGCTGGGCGCCGTGTTGTTCTTCGACGAGGCCGACAGCCTGCTCTCCCGGCGGGTCGACATGAACGAGTCGTGTGCGACCTCGATCAACCAGAACCGCAACGTGCTGATGCAATGCCTGGACCGGTTCGACGGCATCGTGATCATGACGACGAACCTGTTCGGGAACTACGACCCGGCGCTCCTGCGGCGGATCGCCCGGCATATCGAGTTCAAGCTGCCCGACCGGTCGATGCGGGGACGGCTCTTCGAGTTGCACCTCCCCAACCGCGAGCGCGTGAACGCGGACCTCGAAACCCTCGCCGGGGCGACCCAGGGGTTGTCCGGGGGCGACATCCTGAATGTCTGCGTGAACGCGATCTTCGCTGGCTCCACCGCCGATGACCCGGCCGAGTGGCTGATCACCCAGGCCGTCCTGCTCGTCGAGATCGCGAAGGTGCGCGAGGCGGAGCGCCAGCATGACGAGGGCTGCCCGACCCTGCGCAAGCGTACGAAGGGCCACGCGAGCTGTGAGTCCGAAAGCGAGTTCTGCCCAAAGCCAGAGTAAGTGCAAGACCAGCGCCCACCAGAGTATGCCACGGCATCACGCCGTGGCTTTTTTGTAACTACAGGAGTGACTCGACAAAGAAACACGTAGCGCCGTTCAGATGGCGGGTTCCCGTTACGCGGGCCAGTGACTTAAAGTTTGGGTGCAGTCAGAGAGCAGAAACGAAAACCCCAAACGAAGCGAAGATGATGAAGACCGTGACCAAGCCCCAAGACCTCGCCTCCGCTGAAATCTGGTTTGGCGTCGAAATCGAAACCATGATCCCGACGAACTCAGGAGTCGCCGTCGGCGGCTATCACCGGGGCGTGGCGGTGACCGGCGGACGCAGCGTGAGCACCGGGCTGGTGATCGCCGCCCCGAAGCTCGCCCCCCGGGACCGCGTGGACGTTGGAACGTGGCACGCCGACCGCGACGGCTCGATCCGCTGCGAAGCCGGGTTCCAAGCGTGTGAGTTCGTCTCCCCGATCCTCCGTGGCGAGGCGGGCCTGGCGAACCTCTGCGCGATGCTGGAGTTCATCCGCACGATCGGCGGACAGGTCAATGCCTCCTGCGGGCTGCACATCACGATCGGGATCAGCAGCGTGATCGGGACGCAGGACACCGCCGCCGTCGCCCAGTTCGTGAAGAAGATCGGGCACGTCGCGAATCAGAATGCCTGGGCGATCTACTCGCAGACGCTCGGAGGGCGACACCTGAACAACTACTCCCACCGCCTCGCGCCGGAATGCGCGACCCATCTGAGCACGATCGCCAACGGCGCGACTTCCACCGCCGACCTCGGTGTCCGCGCCGCCGCCTGCGGGCGCGGGATGGTGAACTTCCAGAAGGCGTTCATGACAGATCGCGGCGCGATCGAGTTCCGGGCCTTCGCCGCCACGCTGAACAAGGACGAGGTGCTGCACCATCTGGCGACGGTGTTCGGGTTGGTGCGCCGCGCTGCCGTGAGTCAGGTCCTCGGCGGGTTCCAGAAGTCCTCGAAGAAGAACCGCTCCACCACCGCCCCACAGGCCCTGCGCCGGATGTGGCGAATCCTCGGCTGGAGCGACGCGACCGAATGCCAGCACGTCGCCCTGGGCCTGTTCGGAATGCTTCACGCCGAGTTCGCCACCTTCCGCAAAGCCGCCCTGACGTTGGCCGAGCTGTTCGAAGCGAACTACCCCGCCGCGAACCTCTGAGCCCTCCCCACTCGCCACTCCCTACTCCCTACTCCCTACTCCCCACTTCAATGTGCGTGATCCTCATTGCCCCGGCGAAAGTCCGGCCCAGCCTCGAAACCCTCGAAGCCTGTGCCGCCGCGAACGGTGACGGTGCCGGCATCGCGTGGCGATCCGGTGGCCGCGTCCGCTTCCGCAAGACCGACTCCGTCGCCGAGATCCACCGCCTCGCGAAGGCCGCGAAGGGCGAGGTCGTGATTCATTTCCGCATCGCCTCCATCGGCGGCGCAATCCCCGAGCTGCGCCACCCGTTCCCCGTGACCAACCGCGCCGGCCTGTCGGATGCTGGCGATGCGAAGGCCGTTCTGTTCCAGAACGGAACCTGGTGCGACTGGAGCGCCGCGGTGCAGAAGGCCGTCCGCGACGGCCACCGGGAGCCGACCGGCCCGATGAGCGACGCCCGCGCGGCCGCCTGGCTGACGCACGTCTACGGGGAATCGTACCTGGCCGGGCTGACGCCTTCCCGCTGGGTCCTGTTCGGGGTCGAGGAGACCGAGTTGCTCGGCGCGTGGCGCGATTACGCCGGGATGAAGGTCTCCAACCTGCACTGGTGCGGTCGGGATACCGGCATCCCTCCGCATCTGGTCTCGCGTCCCAGCACGAAGCCGACGAAGAAGAGTGCCGCAGGCAGCCGTGACAATCCCCTGCCCGTGGACCTCTGGGGCGACCATGACGATTACTGGACCCGCATCCGCGGCACCTCGACGACCGGCCGGAACACGAAAGCCCAACCCTGAATCTCATGCCCGCCACCACTCTCGAACATGAACTGACCGGCCGCTGGCTGCGTCATCAAGCCGGCAAGGCCGTCACCTGCTGAAGCTGCGGTGAAATCCTCGACTGGCGACGCTGCGTGTCGCTGGACCTGATCCGGGGTGCCGAGCTGATCGCCACCCGCATCCTGTGTGTCGATTGCGCCGATGCCGGGGCCATCCGCGCCGCTCGTCGGGCCGGCCGAGCGCGGGAACCCGACCTGGAGATCCGCCAAATCGACGGTCGCCTGATCGACTCCAGCCAAGTGTACCACCCGCCCGAAACCCTGTACCGGGTCGGAGTCCGCTGCCGGTCGATCACCCGGACCCGGGGCGGGTTGCTTCACGTTCCCGGGATCGAGGTCGTGATCCTCCACCCGGACTGTGCCTCCAACGACGGCTGGTTCGCGTACAACGAACGCAGCACCGAGGGCGTCATGGTCTGGTTCCTCGTCCACCACAAGAGCGGCGTGGCATCCGGGCAGGCCCGGAGCCTTCGCGGCTCCATCCACACCGCGATCGGCCGGATGCTGGCGATGCGGCCCGAGAAGCTCGCGAAGTGCCTGGCCAAGGCGACGCGTGACCGGGAGCGGAACCGTTGACTCCGGAGAGGAGCGACGTACGCTGTGTGCGTGTAGGCCGTCGTGTTCCCAAGCGCCAAAAGGACAGGTTCACTCGCAACCTGAAAGAGTTCCGGGAGCGCCGGCGGTTCACCCAGGCCGACGCCGCCGAGTTCGTCAGCTTCCCCTCGGTCCGGACGGTCCAAAACCGGGAAATCGGCCGCACCCTGCCGGTCGGGGTGGCCCTGGCGATACTCTGCGCCGCCATCCAATCCTCAGCCGCCCTCAGGCTGCTGCGCGAGGAGGCAACGCTCCAGCCCGATCTCCGGCCATGCCGACGTCGCCCTGAGAAATGTTTCTAACATGACCCCACGCAGACCCTGCCTCCGCCGCCTACTTGCGAGTCCAGCGACATTTGCTCGATCGACGTCGCGTCTATCTGGAGAGTGCTCTGTCGCCTCCCTCGACCATTTCTCATCTGACTCTCCGGACACCCTTTCCTCCGGCTGTCGATGTCCGCGCCGTTGCGAGCCTAGGCATTCTACCAACGGTCGTGCGGGCGCACTCAGTCCGATTCGTTGCCTGGTCGCGGCACCTACTACTTGCTCGGCTGCATGGGCTAGACAGATCACGAGGTTGCCGCACAATCATTGGCCTTTCCGCGTCCGCCTGTAGTCCAAGTTGCGGGTTTGGTAGTAGAATAAAAGGGTCAGCAACGAGAGGCAACTTCGACCACTCATCTGTCCCAACTGCTCCTATGTGGTCACCGCTTTGATGCCGACGGACAACACTACCCCAGCAGGTCCCGAAAATGCTGATCCCACGCGTCCGCCATCGCCTCTCTTCCGTAGCGGCGAACAAAGGTGCGACCATTCCTTCCAAGTTGTCTGCCTGCTTCGCGAGAGTAATAAAGAGATCTTGCTGCGGCCAGTGCTTCATCAATATCCGGAACAAGCCGAAGAATTCCGCTGCCCATCTCCGGCTGGAGAATTCCACCGACGCAGACACCTGCACCCGCCTTGCTAAGGAACTCTGCATGCGATGAATAGTCCGAGTACACGACCGGTACCTCACAGGCCATGGCCTCCCAAGCAGGCACCCCAAATCCCTCTCCTCCCGACAGAAACAGCAAGACGTCCCAGGCGTTGTACAGACTCGGCATATCAGTCCGAGCCAAGTGCGCCTTGAGGGAACACCCCTCTGTATAGTGCAGGTCTCGCCCGGGCAGAACATTGTAGGCTTCTTCCAACTCCTCTAGTCGCCAGGTCCCAATTTCCTTACCCATTGGCATGTGCACCCAAAGAAAAACATCTAACATCGGAGTGGCGTCAACAAAGTCGCAGCGGGCACAACCGTCGGCGGCTGCCCGTCGCATTGCGTCCGGTCTACAGCTAACGCGTCCGCAGCGGAGGCAATACTGATACCGGCCAGTTCTTAAACGCCCTATTAGCTCGTAGATGATCCATAGTTGTTTGCGCCACTGATTCCTTCCGATCCAACCCAAGACAAATGCGGCCCCAGAAATCCAACCAGGCCGATTAGTAGCCCTATCAGATTCAGGATCATCTGCGGGCCGAAATAGCTCCGTATCAGAGGGACAATACATAACTTCCACTGCTTGGCTTGAAGGAGATCGAAGGCTGCTTAGGTACGCATCACGCGAGAAGTTTGACAAAGTCACGAGTCGGTCGGCAGCTAATAGGGAATCAAACCCTCTTGGAACGGGAACTCCGTCAAAATTAAGGCTCTGTAGCAGAATTTGTGGGTGGACTGGAGCTCCGGGGGGAGCGGATGGGTCGCGCTCATGGGGAACGCCGCGGTCCGGGGGTGAGGGGCGGGTTCCAGTTTGGGTGGCGCGCCACATCGGCAACCTGGCGGATGCCCATGGGTGCCATCGCGAAGGGAACCCCTTGGCCTCCAGCCGGTTTCCCCACCAAAACCCCAGCCAGAGGCTCTTAAGGGGCGGTGGGGGGGTAACCCGCTTCCGGCCCGAGCGCCACCGCGCGACCCCAAGTTCAGGTTGGGAGGGAGGGGCGGTGCCAGCCCGTGAAGCGACTGCGTGCCAGTGGTGACGAGACGATTTGCCAGTAGTCAATCGTGCAACAGACTCGCCTTGAGGCG
>JBBQML010000132.1:0-9094 GCA_038328885.1 Verrucomicrobiota bacterium
GACGGTGCGACGGGGTGGGCGGAGCGAGATGGCGCCTCGTCACCTCGGCGGCTACGGGTAGCCGCGATCGTGCGATCGCGCTGTGGCGCAGAACACGGGGTGCGCGACCGGGGAGGTGGCTCGGGAGATCCAGGGACACTTCTTCGCTCTGGCCCACAAGCTGCTTGTCCTCTTACGTCATCGACTCCACCGCGACCACGGCATTCGCGACGTCAAGTTGGAGAAGAAGCGCGCAAAGTGATTGGAGCAAAGGGCCGTCGAGGCCCAGACCACCGGGCGGGAGGTTCACCCCTTGCAGTGGAATCTACCCGCCGTGGCCCAACTCTCGCAGCAACTCTTCCGAGCGCTCCGAAACGGAATTCTCGGTCAGAAGCTTTGGCTGGCGGTCCTACCCACCTTCGCGTGCAGGCTTCACGCCTATCTCTGAGACTACCCGGACACCGTTCGCAGGCCGCCGGTGAACGCCGCGACCGGCCCGCTGCACTTGCAGGACCATGGCAATCGGGTCCTCTACCGGAACATCTGGCTCCAGGAACTGAAGGACGCGCAGCCGTAGTCATCCCAGGCCCACCTCATGGCGCTGCTGGGCCCACCTGCCGCCCGCGAAGCCGGCAGCGGAAGCGTAGGAATTCACTCGACCAGCTAGGGTTGCGTTTCTTGTCGGGTGACGATGGGCACGTGCCCTGCCTCCAAACCCGACGGCGGACTTACGATCAATGCCGGGTCGAGATCCGCCAGCTTCCCAAGGGTTGGCGGCACCAGGTAGTCGCGGTCCCTGGTCCACTTGCGGTGCAGCATTTCCACCCGTACCTGCAGGCTCTCCCGCTCCTGAGCGCTCAGATCGGCGTTGAGTAATGCGGGTTGATCGGCGAACCGGTACCAGGAGTACGTAACGACGCTGCCGTCCCCGAGGCGTGCCTGGAAGGGACCCGCCACGGGGCCGGGCTTCTTCCAACAGCTCTTGGCGTCGTCCGGAGTGACGTAGGGTTCCGGGAGATCCTCCCGGGGCGGATCGAAGCGCGCCTGGACCAGGCCCGTTTCGATCGGGACGTCTTCGGGACGTACCGCAACCCACTCCGCCTTCTTGTTGGTGTTGGTCACCAGGTGATAGAATTCGGGCAGGGTCACGAGGGGGCCCACCTGGGTGTCTTTACTCACGACGAGTGGACTGCTCCAACGATAGCCGAAGGTCGTGGGATCAAGGGCCAGGGGAGTCGCAAAGGAACTCCAGGCGAGCGGCACCCTCGCCTTCTGCGCGACTTCGGGCGTGTAGATCTTCCAGGTGGCACCGCCGCGCCCCCCAAAGCCGTGGACCTTGCTCCCCGCGGGGTTGATGGCGCCGGTGGCCTCCAGACCACCCTCGAACCACGCCTTCACAGCCTCCCAGAGCGCCGTCTTGCTGTAGGAGGTGACGCGGTGCACGACCGTCGAGTCCCCCCCCGGTCCTCGCGGGAACGACGTCTCCGCGATGCGGGCGTAGGTCCCCCCCCTCCGATCCGTGGCCTGGAGGCTTGGTACATACTGGGTCTCCATCTGCAACGCCCGATTGGGCTGGGAGGGACGGCTGTCCAAGAGCATCCCAGCCAGGCGGGGCTCGTCCACGGTCGCGCGGGACCAGAAATAGGGTGTGAAGAAGGCGACCGGTCCTTTGAAATTCCGAGTGTTCAGGAACAGGGTCCAACTATGGTCTCCGGTGGGGATGTCCTTGCCCGCGGTGGTCCGCCTGGCGCCGGTGAGCGGAAGAGGCAAGTACCCGTACCCGAACAGTTCGCCACAGGTCCCCTGCTTCAGATTCAGCCCGTCAGGCGGCCACAGCAGCCAGGGACTGAGCTGAGCGACCCCGTACTTGCCCTTCGGCTCATCCCAGTCCCTTCCCTGGCCGGCCCCGGGTCCGTTGGCCCATTCACTGAAGTTCGGCGCGACCCCACCCATGATGAATTTCGGCGTTTCCGTGGCGAATCGCGTGTCACGCCACCAACCGAGCCCTCCCTCGATGTCGGAATACATGTTGGTGGGGGCGTCACCGGAATACTGCGCAAACATCCACGTCCCAAACAGACCTGTCTGAAAGCGGTGACCTGGGTATTGTTTCAGCAGTGGCCAGGCGGCCACATACATGGAGAACCCGGCGTTGAACGATTCCGGAACCTTGTCGTTGGGGACGAGCAGGTACCCGGCCATCTCGCCTTCTTGAACCGGTCCCGGCAGGAGTTTTAGCATGGCCTGACCCAACGCATCACCGACGAGGAAGCAGGTCTCCGCGTTGCCGAACTCGTGATGACCGTGGCCGGGGTTCGGGGAGTCTTCCGGCCGGCGGACAAAGTCATGAGTGGGGACGAAGACCACGTTGCCAGCGAACTCCGGTCTCGCGGCTGCAGAACTCTGGGCCTGGCGGAGCCTCGTCCACTCCGGCGGCGCGTGCACCCACGGGCCGGTGAGTTCCCCAATGACCACCGGCAGCGCCGGGCTCTTGAACTCGCGCCGCAGGTCGTTGATCAGGTTCACGAGATTCTGCTCGTACTCGGGCACCGCCGTCGTCGGGTTCACGCCGTCGTTCCAACCGTGATACCAGACGAAGCCCGCCAGTTCGTGGCCGCGGCCTTTGGCTGCCGGATACACCGTCTCCAGATTCGCCAACGCTTCCCTCACCTGCGCGATCATTTGGAGGTAGTACTTTCCGACCTCGCCTCCCGACGACGGCGGCCGGAAGTCCTTGAACAGGCTCTTTCCGCCCCAGGCCGTCTTGATGAGCATCACGGGATTCTCGAAGTGGTCCCCCAGCACCTGACCGAACTGGAGCTCGGGTCCGAAGTGATGCGGATCGCCGTAAACGGAAAACCCTACACCCAGGGGACCTGACAGCAGCGGTTGATCCTCGCGCTGGTAGTGCACCCAGACGTCGTCCCGCACGGTCCATCGTCCGTCCACGCCACGCAGATGCTGGAGCCTCGCCAGCTTCGCGGGGTCTTGCATGAGCTTCGACAGCGTCCCCTTGCCGTCGTTGTAGTCCTTGCCGTCGAGATCGACCACCGCCTGTCCCTCCATGTTGGATTGCCCGGCAAGGATGAAGACCTTGACGGGCCCAGGAGGTTCCGCCGCCCGGAGGTTGGCGGTTGAAACCAGCAGTGCGGCGGTCAGGAGGGTGACCAGGGTGGTTTTCATGAAGACAGGTGGCGTGCGGTCCGGTTGGGCGTTAAGGAATTGAGGAATCCAGCCCTGGTCAGGCGCGATCTCCAACGCACCCGCGCCGGTATCCTTGATCCGGTTGGGGTGCCCGTCGGAGGCAGCGCGGTCTGGAAGAGCCCCGGCAGCGACAGAATTTCCACCATGGTAGATCAGGCGATCCAACGCCCGGCTGGAGCGGGAAGGCGGGACCGCCGCGAACGCCTGACCGCCTTGATTCCTGTGGACGCTGCCGAGGGGACGGTGCGGCGGCAAGCCAAGTCCGGGGGCAATTCACCGCAACAGGGTCGATCGTCCATGCGCTTGCTTGGGCGCGGTTCTTTTGGCAGGGTCCCCTTGTGAAGAATCCGGCGGTTGCCCCCTCCCCACCGACCCCAATCGTGCCTTTCGAGAAGGGGCAGGTATGGAAGATCGGTGATGTCAACGTGGCGGTGACCCAGGTGGGGAAGACGCTGGTCCATTTCAAGCGCTACAAAGCCAAGCGCCCGGGAAATCCCACCACGATGTCGTCCATCCGCGATCTCCAGAAGTACCTGGTGAGCAACAAGGCGGTCCTCTCAACCGAGTAGGCTGCGAAGCGGGCAACCCCGGGGGACCCCGCCGACGGGGGGGACGTGCCCGCACCGCCCGGGGCCTGGGCGTCATCGTTTGTACGCGAACAGCATCCCCTCGTTGTTCATGGTGAAGGTGCCGCCTTGGACCCTTGGACGGTACCCGTGGTCCTTCCCGCGCCCTTCCACTGCATGGTCAGGGTCGGCCCCGCCTTCGTGCAGGTCGCGGTCACCTCACGGACGATTTCTGACCCGGTGGGCGGTACGAAGACGACTCTGCTGCGGCACGTGCCGTCCGCCTGGATGATGAACGTGCCAGAACGAACCTCGAGCGCGGCACCGTCGTGGGAGACCTTGGTGGGCACCTTGCCCCCGTTCACGGAGACCAGGGTGTAGACGTCGGCGGGAGGCTGGCATCGGCGGGCGGCGCCTCCCGCTGGCAAGCGGACAGGAAGACCCCGACGGTGAGCAACAGGCAGAACCGGATGGCCCTGCGGTCAACGTGGATGCTCGCGGCTTCCCGGGATGGTCCGTCTAGACTGCGTTTCATGGTCAGCAGTCGAAATCAACGGTCGTCCCCGGTCCAATCGATAGTCTCAACCGCGTCATCGAACGGCTCGAACCGGGCAGCAGTTCTCATTGTGGATTCAGTGGGCGGATCCAGGGAGGGTTCCGCTGCCTCGGAACCGCGTTTGGGCTCCTGCCTCCTGTCAACTCGGTGTTCCGCAGGCCGGCAGGCTTGCTTAGGCTGAGGAGCGGCGGCATTATCCAGTGATGCAGGACCCAGCCGCACCGACGTCAGCCCCGAAGGCCATCGCACCTTTCCAGAAGGGCCAAGTGTGGAAGATCGGCGAACTGAGCGTGGCTGTCACGTTGGTGGGCAAGACCTTGGTGCACTACAAGCGGTACAAGGTGAAGCGCCCCGGCAACCCCAACACCATGTCCTCGAAGCTCGATCTGCAGAAGTACCTGCTGAGCAACAAGGCTGTCCTGGTGACCGAATAACGCGACCGGCAAGCCGGTTGGGGGTGCTCGGCAGGCGGCTCGGATACGACGGAACGCTCCCGGAATTCGCCTGTTGATTTCTACCGTGGGTGCGTTCCTCCGTGGGACCGCCGCCCACCCGGGCAGGGTTCTACCCCATGGCACCACCGCCACCCCGGCGGCACTATCCATCCTCGACGGATCGATGCCGGAAGAATTGGGCAGCAGCCCCAAACCGCGGTGATTGTTATGAATACCAGGAAGACCAAGCAGATTCCGAAGGCGGTGATCGGGACCATCAAGCCATTGGATCCGCGGGAGTATCCGCTGGCCCGGGATTCACGGGGTTCGGCAGCCCGCGAGGTAGTCCGCGCCAGGAGTCCGGTGGTAGCCGCGCCGCGACAACCGTCCCGGCGCCCCGTCGAGAGAACCAACCAGGGACGCTCGCACGGTCGCTGACGGAGGCCCGGATGCCTGACCCGGGGTGAGTTTGGGGAGAACCACCAAAGTTCCAAAGTTGGCCCCCCGAGGGCTCCAACTCAGGAGCCTCCGACGAGGCGTCCCTTGAGCCAGGTACCCACGCCGATGATGATGGTGGACAGGATCAGCGCGGCGATCCCGCTGGCGATCAGGCGGTGGGCCTTGCGGCTGGAACCTTTCCACTCATGGAAGATCCAGCCCCACATCGTGCTGAAGATAATGATGCTCGCCATGTGGAGCGTCCAACTGGCGAATCCGAACCGGCCCATCTGCGTCTCGCCCATGGTGTAGAAGAAGAACTGGAAGTACCAAGTGGTGCCGGCGAGGGCGGAGAAGCAGTAATTCGCGAGGACAGGCACGCGGAGCTCCGACGCGGTGGGGATGGCGGCGGGGCCCGTCGCCGGACCGGCGGATTCTCCGCCGGAAGCCCGGAGACCGGCGTGTTCGGGACGCGCCTGGGTGGCGAGGTACTGGTACGCCGTGTGATTCCGGAGGTTCAGCAGCACGCACCAGACGAAGTTCGTGGTAAACCCGCCGAGCAACACCACGACCAACTTCGGGAGGCCGGTCCAGAGAACGCTGGTGCCGGCCGCTTTGGCGGCCTCGCCGATCGGGTTGCCCGCAGTCAGGGCGAAGGAAAAGCACGCGCTCATGATCCCGGAGAACGTCGCGACCAGGAGGCCTTTGCGGAAGTTGAACTCGGCGATGACCTTCTTCTTCTCGGCCTCGGGCATCTCGCGCTCCTTCGTGAAGCCGGCCAGCGCGGCGATGCCGATGCCGAGGAGACAGACCGCAACCCCCGCCAGGGTCACTTGCCCCGGGGTGGACGAGGCGATTTCCACGATGCTTGCGTCGACGGGGATCCCGGGGAGGAACGTCTTGAACACCGGCGGCACCAGGGTGCCGAAGGCCGCGCAGTAGCCGAGCGCGACCCCCATCCCGAGGGACATCCCCAGGTACCGCATGGTGAGACCAAAGGTCAATCCGCCGAAGCCCCACAGGGCACCGAAGAAGTAGGTCCACCAAAGGGTGCTGGCCGACTGCTGGCGGAGCACGCCCACGACGTCGTTGGTCATCACCAGCGCGAATACCCAGGGGCAGATGATCCACGAGAAGAAGCCGCCCACGAGCCAGTAGGTCTCCCAGGACCATTTCCGGACCCCCTTGTAAGGGACGTAGAAACTGCCGGAGGCAAGGCCGCCGAGCCAATGGAACAGGACGCCGAGGAACGGATTGGGGGTCATGGAAGGGTCAGGACTTCAAGACTTCACGGTCGGAGGCGGGGGGCGCCGGGGGTGGCCGAGGTCGTCACTCAGATCCGCTTCGCCAGGACCTCGCGTTCGTGGCGTTTGATCTCGGTCAGCCAGGCTTCCCCGGCGGGGGTGTTCTGGGACCGGCAGTGATGGTCCCAAACGGCACCGGCGGGGAGTAGTCTGGCCTCCTCCATCAGCGCCAGGCGGGTGGTGTAGTCTCCTGCCAACTCGGCCTCCTTGAGCCGCTCGACGGGCGCCAGCAGCGCGAGGAGCAGGGCCTTGAGCATGTTCCGAGTGCCAAGGGTCCACGCCGCCACGCGGTTGATGCTCGCATCGAAGTAGTCCAACCCGATCCGCACCCGGCCCAGGTGCCCGCCCCACACAATCTCCTGGGCGATGGCCTGCAGGTCATCGGTGAGGGTAACCACATGGTCGCTGTCCCAGCGGACGCCGCGGCTGACGTGCAGCGCGATCTCCGGGAGGAAGCAGAGCACCGAGGAGACCTTGTCCGCGATCCCTTCCGTGGGGTGGTAGTGGCCGGCGTCGAGGGTGAGGAGGGTGCCGCGGCTCACGGCGTAGCCCAGGTAGAACTCATGGGAGCCCGCGGTATAGCTCTCGGCGCCGATCCCGAAGAGTTTGGGCTCCACCGAATCCACGTTCAGGCGGCGGTCGATCTGGGGCTGGTAGATCGCATCGAGAGACTCGACGAGTCGCTCGCGGGGGCCCCGACGGTCAGCCGGGGTGTCCTTCATGCCGTCGGGGATCCATAGGTTCGTGAGGCAGGTCTTGCCCAAGGCTTTGCCGAAGGCGGCCCCGATCTCGCGGCAACGGATGCCGTGCTCGATCCAGAATCGGCGAATGCCGGCGTCGGGATGCGTGAGGGTCCAACCGCGGTCCACCTTGGGGTGGGCGAAGTAGGTCTGGTTGAAGTCGAGACCGATCTCGAGCCTCCTGGCCCAGCCGATCCAGCTGCGGAACTGGTCGGCCGACAACGCATCGCGATCCACACGTTTGGCGCCCATCTCGGCGTAGCTGGCGTGGAGGTTGAACCGGTGCCGGCCCGGCACCAGCGCCAGGACCTGCTCGAAGTCGGCGCGCAGTTCGTCGGGCGTGCGGGCTTTGCCGGGGTAGTTGCCGGTGACGGCGAGACCGTCTCCGAGGGTCCCGCCCGGATTCTCGAAACCGCCCACGTCATCCCCTTGCCAGCAGTGGATCGAGATCGGGACGGTGGCGAGGCGGGCGAGGGCGGCCTCGGTGTCGACGCCCAGGGTGGCATACTGTTCCCGGGCCAGGCGGTAGGCAGACTCGGTGGCGCCGCTCGCAGTCATCGCTCGGGCGCGCTTGCGGGGGGAGGAGGGCGAACTGCGGGGTGAACGCGGCATGAGAATGGGGGCCGTTGTGGGGAGTTGGAACGGGCGGTGAGCGCGCGAACTCTAGGGGTGAGGGCCGGGCGGAGTCTGGAACAATCTTGGCCGAACCTGCGCAGAAATTGGCCCATCTCGGCACCGGGGCCGCCCGCTGGTTTCCCGGGCGGCACGGCGGCCCCAGCCCAGCAGGCCTCAACGCATGGCCATGGCCAGGCAGGCTTCGCTTCGCTCAGGCGGACGCGGCGATCCGCTGCAGGTCGGCGCGCGTCTCGGCGTAGTTGGTGGAGAACGCGAGGGCCGCCGGATCCGGCTCGAGTCCCTGCCGGCGGCAGTATTCGGAGTAGAGGCCCGGCCACCAGTTACGGTGCTGCGTGAGGCCTCGTGCCTGCCACTCGGCCCAGCCGGAGACGACCTTGCTCCAGCAGCGGCTCCCGTACTCCGCGGCGCGCTCAACGTCGCCGTCGAACTGGCTCACGTACCACTCACGCCCGATCCGGGCGTGCAGCACCTCATCGGCCCAGTCGTAGTCCTGGAAGAGTGCGGCGACCGGGTCACCCGAGGCCTTCCCCACCTCCCATTCATAGCGCTTGCCAGTCTTCGACATCAGCCCCTGCTCGATGAACCAGAGGACGGCGTGCCGCTCCGGGGGAGTGAGTTGCTCGTTCAGTCCTTTCGACCAGGTGAAATTCACGGGCACCAACCGCGGCCAGTCGAGGCCGAGGCGAACGAAGCCGGCCTCGCCCATCATGGCGTGCCGGGCTTCGTCCCAGAGCTGCCGGGTCATGTCCCGGTGGAATTCCCAGGGCTTGTCCGGGCTCTCGACGAGGATGCTGGCCATCATCTCCGGGACGTCGATCTCGCGGAGGCGCTTGAAGTACATCATCAGCGTCTTCGCCGAGGCGGGGTACCCTGGATGATACAGGAACTCCTCGGCATGCACGCCCATGTTGTAGGGGTCGGGGAAGCGGGCGTCCCGCCGCGGAGTGCGGTCGTACCGGAACGGCAGGCAGGTGAACCTCGGTTGCACGCCGGCCTCCAGCGGAGCGGCGGTGCCATCGAGGTCACCGGCGGCAGCAAGGCAGTCGGCCAGCAATTGGAGCCAGGTTTCGAGTCCCTCGCTACGGGGTTCGTCGCGAAGGCACTCAAGTGCCCGGCTCCCCCAGGCCAGCATTTCGTCGATCTCAAGCAGCGCGACGCGGATTAGCCGGCAGGAGGGCCAGTCCGCGAGCGGGTTGGTGTCCCGGAGGTGGTTCTCCAGGCCGCGCTGCAGCGCCGG
>JBBQML010000133.1:0-9090 GCA_038328885.1 Verrucomicrobiota bacterium
GGAGATTTCGAGAAGGGGGAAGCGGATGGGGGTGTCGAATCGCTGCGGCTGTTGAAGGCCCTGACGGCGGCGTGGAAAACCGCAGGGCCACCAACTCCCGGGTCGAAGCCCGTCGAGGAGGGAACACGATGAACCGTGAGGAACACTGGAATCGGGTCTACGAGATCAAGGGCCCCGACGATATCAGTTGGTATCAGGCGAAGCCGGCGATCTCCATGCGCCCGATCGCCGCGGCTGGCGTGTCGACCGGCGAACCGATTGTCGATGTCGGCAGCGGGACCTCCCTGCTCATCGATTGCCTTCTCGATGCTGGGTTCAATGACCTAACGGTCTTGGGGGAGTCGACTTGGGGTCACATCTCCGATTTTGACAATTCGTCTGCTTGGGACCAACCGCGCGAGCCCGACGGCGCGCGCCTGGGGTCAGATCTAAATGTTTGACTATTTGAAGTCAGCCCCACCCCAACCGGCAGGGGCTCCTGGGGGGGGGGCCTGAGTCAAAGGTCAATAATTCAGATCTGACCCCACGCACTTTAGTCTGCTAGAAATCCAGGGTCGCCCGGATTCCCACCACCACCGCGTTCTCGAGGGCCGAGGAGCCGCCGGGATGGAGGAGGTAGGCGAAGACGGGCTGCACGACGATCCCCAGACCGAGGACAGCCCGGTAGGTGCACTCGATCGCCATCTCGTAATCCGGCAGGGGAGCTTCGCTGCCCTGCTGGCGGTTGGATTCCTCCGCCAACCGCCGCAGATCCCCACTCAGTTGTCCGTAGACCGCCGCCACCCCGAAGGCGTCGTCGTCCCGGCCCGGCAGGAGCCCCGTGTACGTAAAACCGCCTTCGGCATAGCCCTCGAGGAGGTTCCGGTCAGCGGGGCTCACCCCAAAGCGGGAGAACCACCCCAGCCCTTGGCCGGAGGGCTCGCTGTCATCCTCCTGCGTGAACTGTTGCTCCGCGGCGAGGTAGAGGCCCCAGTTGCCGCGCACACTCCGGGGTTCCCCGCTGCTGGCCGGGTTGGCGAGTGATTGTCCGAAACAGTCGACGCGCGCGACGCCAAATTCCCCGGTGTGATACCAGCCACCCAGCTTCGCCCGCCCCGGCAAGGGCGCCCTGGACTTGCCGACCTGCCATTCACTCATCGCCTCCCCCATCACGAAGGCGTCCCGGATCGCGATTTCCACGCCATGCTCGTTCGTGGGTTCTCCGGAGTCGTCCACGGGACATGGATCCCCGTTGTAGACGGCGGTCTTGAACGACCAACCGCTTCCGAGATCCACGGCAAGGCGGACCCCCGGCGTGGCCGCCGGGAAGGCGGGCGAAGGGACGTTGGCGGCGATGATGGCCGGCCATCCACAGGTGCCGTCGATGAACGACGAACCGTAGTCCGTGCCGGCGAACTCCTCGTCGGCGGCCAACTGACCCAACCGCAACGAGAGCCGGTCGTCCCACAGCATGTGCTCGTACCAGAGATCGAACAGGCGCACGGAGTCCGGAGCGTCGATGTTGCTGAAGGTGAAGAGGTCGCCCTCGTACTTCTGGGTCAGGCTGTCCCCGTGCGGGTGTAGAGCATCGAGCCATGGAACGTGCCGGAGGGCCAAAGGTGGAGCTTCCCGGTGTCGAGGTCGACCTGCACCTTGAGCAATCCCTCGTAAATGGCGCCTTGTTCGATGCCACCGGAAACGTTGCCCAGGACCTCACCGGTGTAGGAAACCCCGAACTCCACGCCTTGGTTGGAGAGGTGCGAACGGGTTCCGCCCCAATCCGGCAGGAGATGATCGCTGTCCGGCGGCGGCCCGGGGTCCAGCTCGGGGGGGCCCTCGGCGTGGCCAGACCACGGAAAGACGAACGCCAGGACCAGAAGGCTACGCAGCGAGCCTGCCGGTCCTCGGCGCAGCGGGCGCGACACGCGGAGAGCACACGCCACCCGCTCGGTTCCTCGTCCATGAGCACCCATGGCAGGGGCTATCGGCAGCCCCTGGCAGCACTTGAGCCCTTCGGAGGCCCTGCATCGGGTCTCCACCAACCCGATCCAACCCATCCCGCGGGTGTCGACTTGGGGTCACATCTCCGATTTTGACAATTCGTCTGCCTGGGACCAACCGCGCGAGCCCGAGGGGAACCGGACCCGGTAGGCGACGAGCCAATTGTCAAATTCGGAGATGTGACCCCAGAGGCTCTCCCAGAGGCTCCCTCCGGCCGACCCACTCCCGGGGAGCCGAGCGCAAACTTGGGAGTGCGGCGGGAAGCGAAGCGCGACTCCGCCTCGGTATCGGCGCGCCTTGCGGTTGACCCAGGTCAAGCTTCTGATCCGCCGGATCGACCATGCTTCGGATCGGCGGTTCCACCGCACCGCGGGAACCCTCCCCGCCTCGCCAACCACCATGAGCCTCCCGAAACCCGCGCCCTTTGTCGGATCCTCCGACGCTTCGGCAGGTCTCCCCTTGGTCTACTCCTGCTCCGGCGCCTCGAGCGCCGCACAGATGGCCAACCATCTGGCCGTACGGCTGGACCGCTTGCGTGTCGCCGACATGTCCTGCATCGCCGGTTTGGGCGGTGACGTCGCGTCGCTCCTCCGCACGGCGCAGTCCGGACGGCCCATCGTCGCCATCGACGGCTGCCCGCTTGGCTGTGTCGCCCGCACGCTGGCACGGCACGGTCTCTGCCCGCATCGGCACTACGAGCTCGGCGCCCAGGGCGTCGCCAAGCGCCGGCACAAGGACTTCCCGGCCGAGCAGGCAGCGGAAGTGCTGAGGGAACTGCTCGACGACCTCCGGCCGGCCCCCACGCGCTCGTGAGCTTGAATCCCAAGCCAGCCAGCGCCGCGGCCCCCCACGTCCTCGAGCCGCCGGGAGGGATCCTCGTCTGGATCATTGTCCTCGTTGAACTCCTTACCTTCGGCATCGGGATCGCGGTCTTTCTGGTTCAGCGGAACCATGATCCGGAGGTCTTTCACCACGGCCAGGACCACCTCAATCGCGCCCTGGCCTTCACCAACACGGTGGTGCTGCTCACCGGAGGGTGGTTCATGGCCAACGCCACGGAGCGACTCCGGTCCGGTGATTCCTCCCGTTCCTCGTCCTGGATCGCCGCCTCGACGCTGACCGGGGCGCTCTTCATGATCCTGAAGGGCATCGAGTACGCGGGGGCGCTCCGCCAGGGCTACGACCTGCACCACAACGTGTTCTTCACCCTGTACTGGTTGCTGACCGGCTTCCATTTCCTTCATGTGCTCGTCGCCACGGTGCTGCTGGCCGCGATGACACTGGGGATACGCCGCGGCAAGTACACGGCAACGCACCACGAGGACGTCGAAAGCAGCGGGATCTTCTGGCACATGTGCGACCTGATCTGGCTGCTGCTCATGCCCGTCGTCTACCTGATCGGCTGACCAACCATGCGCCGGGGGCGACAAATGAGGGCCCACGCCCTGACCTGGATCACGCTACTGACCCTGTCGGCGGTCTCCTTCCGTGCCGGCGGTTCCGAGGGCGACGCACTTGCTGGCACCATCCTGCTCGCCACTTCAATCAAGTGCCTCCTAGTGGGCTGGCAATTCATGGGACTGCGTTCCGCCCACCTCGCCTGGCGACTCGGCTTTGTGGTTCTGGTCTCGGGATTACCGCTCTCGGTCTATCTCCTCGCGCAGACTCACTGAGTTTGAGCGGCCGGCAACCGGGGTGCCCGCCACCAGGAAATCGGACCACTTTGATCCAAGTCAAAGTAAGAACTGCAAAGAAGCAGCATTAATAGCCGCACCAATGAACGCCTCATTCACCCACGCAACCCAGGATCATCCGTGCTGAGCAAATCTCAGGCGCGAACCTTCTTCCTCGGAGGCACGGGACTGTTCAGCGCCATCTTCCTTGCGCTCTCCTACGACTCGATGCGCCAGATCCCCGCCCTGACCCACCAGGAAAACCTCACCGAGGCGGTGGTGCGCGGGAAGATGATCTGGGAGCACAACAATTGCATGGGGTGTCACACCCTCTTCGGTGAGGGTGCATACTACGCCCCCGAACTCACCAGGGTGGTCGATCGCCGGGGCCCCGCTTGGATCAAAATGTTCCTGAAGGATCCGCAGAAGATGTTCCCCGGGCAGCGCAAGATGGTGCAGTACAACTTCACGGACGCCGAGATGGACGACGTGATCGCCTTCCTGACCTGGTGCGGCAAGGTCAATACCCAGGGATTCCCTGCGAAACCACCGCTGCAGACCCTGATGAGACCCACCGCCACGACCGCCTCCGCAGACGGCCCGCCCCAGCCTGAACTCTTCCGCACCATCTGCGTCGCGTGCCACTCCGTCGGCGGCGCGGGCGGGGTCGTCGGACCCGCCCTCGACGAGGTCTACAAACGCAAGACGCGCGAGGAGATGGTCACCTGGATCTCCGATCCGCAGCGACTGAAACCCGGCACTCCCATGCCCAAGATCGACATGACCCCCGCCCAATTAAACGAGGTGATCGACTATCTTCTCAGCCTCGCCAGTACGACTCCGGCCCCACGCGCCCAGACCCCCCCCTCACCCGCGGTCGACCCCAAGGATTTTGAATGAAATACCGGTCCCAAAAAGTGGCCTATTGGTTCTTCGCGTCGGCGATGCTCCTGTTCACGCTGCAGATCGTCTATGGATTCATCATGGGCTTCGCCCGGATCGGCATGGATGGCCTGCATGAGTGGATTCCCTTCAATACCGCGCGGGCGACACATACGAATCTCCTGGTGGTCTGGTTGCTGTGTGGATTCATGGGCGCGGCGCACTTCATCATTCCGGAGGAGGCCGATCGGGAGCTCTGGTCGGTGAAGCTCGCCTACGCGCAGCTGATTTCGCTGCTCCTGGTGGGCGTCGCCGCCATCGTCTGTTACCATTTCAACATCTGGGAGGGTCGCAAGTTCCTGGAGATCCCGCGTCCGCTGGACTACCTCGTCGTCGTCAACGTGCTGGCGTTCATCCTGAATATCGGCATGACCATGCTCAAGGGGAAGCGCTACACGACCACCAGCATCGTCCTCTACATGGGGCTGCTGTTCGCCGCCCTGCTCTATCTTCCCGGCATGGTCACCGTGAAGAATCAGACGGTCGACTCCTTCTACCGCTGGTGGGTGGTTCATCTCTGGGTCGAAGGCGTCTGGGAACTCATCATGGGCGGCATCCTTTGCTTCCTCCTGATCAAGCTCACCGGGGTGGACCGCGAGGTGGTCGAAAAGTGGCTCTATCTCATCGTCGGACTGACCTTTCTCTCCGGCATCCTCGGCACGGGTCACCACTACTATTACATCGGGGTCCCGCGCTACTGGCTGCTGGTTGGGGGTCTGTTCTCGGCCCTGGAGCCCCTCGCCTTCCTCGGCATGGCGATCTACGCGCTGGCCATGGCCAAGAAGGGAGGGCGCAAGCATCCCAACCGCATCGCACTCACCTGGTCGCTCGGGTGCGCGGTGATGTCGTTCGTCGGCGCCGGCTTCCTCGGGATGGCCCACACCCTCCCGCAGATCAACCTCTACACGCACGGAACCCTGGTCACGGCCATGCACGGGCATCTCGCCTTCTGGGGGGCGTACGCGATGATCGTGCTGGCCATGATCGCCTACGCCCTGCCGCTGCTCACCGGCCGGAAGCTGTGGGACACCGGGACCGCCACCTTCGCCTTCTGGACCAGTAACATCGGGATGATCGGCATGACGGGCGCCCTCGCCGTTGCCGGCGTGACCCAGGTGGTGCTGGAACGACGCATGGGCCTCGACTTCCTCCTCGTTCAGAAGGAGGTGGAGATGCACTTCATCGGCATGCTCCTCGCCGCCGCCCTGTTCACCGTCGGCATCGGCGCGTTCCTGGTGAACTTCGTCCGACATGGGCTGCCATCGAACGAGGCGCTCGAACCGGATCTCGCCGGCACCGTGCAGGTGGGCAAGTAGCCGTGGATTCGTCATCCGCCCACCGCCACCCCCCCCGACCCATGTCCGTCTTCTACCTGCCCGTCGCGAAGGAGGAGGAGATCTTCCGGCACGCCTGGGGTTCCCGCCTCCCGCTGATGATCAAAGGCCCGACGGGCTGCGGCAAAACCCGCTTCATCCAGCACATGGCGGAGGAACTGGGCCTCGGGCTGATCACCGTCTGCTGCAACGAGGACACCTCGGCCACCGACCTCCTGGGGCGGCACTTGCTGGTGGGCGGGGAGACCCGCTGGGTGGACGGTCCTGTTACCCGTGCGGTGCGGACCGGAACGCTTCTCTACCTCGACGAGGTCGCGGAGGCCCGGGCCGATGCGCTGGTGGTAATTCACTCACTCAGTGACCATCGGCGGGAATTGTTCCTCGACCGCACGGGCGAAACGCTGGCGGCCCCGGATCCGTTCATGCTCGTCGTGAGCTACAACCCCGGCTACCAGCGCAGCATGCGTGAACTCAAGCCCTCCACCCGGCAGCGCTTTGTCGCCCTCAGCTTCGGCTACCCTTCCGAGGACCAGGAGGTCCAGATCGTCGGTCAGGAATCCGGCGCGGAGAAGGCCCTCGCCAAGCGGATCGTTCAAATCGCGCGCAAGGTTCGCAATCTCACCGAACTCTCGCTGCTCGAGTCGGTTTCAACCCGGCTGCTGGTGGCGGCGGGTAAACTCATCGCCCGGGGTGTCCCGCCACGGCTCGCCTGCTGCACCGCCATCGCCGAGCCTCTCACCGACGATGCCGACACCCTGAAGGCCCTGCGGCAGGTCATCGAAATCACCATCTGAGGCCTCGCTGCGCCCCGCGCCAGGTGCCGGCAGACCCCGTCACTCCGGTTCACCATGCTCGATTGGGAGGAGAACATTTTCCTGGGGCTCAAGGCCCTGTATCGCCGCGCCGTTGTCCGGCCCCGCGAACAGCAACGCGCTAGCGTCCGCGCCTGGCTGCGGGACCACCGCACCTCACTCCTCCTCCTGGGTGAGATGCTCGCCGGTCGGCCGCTCTCCGTGTTCGAAACCCCGGAGCCGATCCTCTGCAGGGACGACCGCCTCTTCCTGCCCCCCGAGTTCTCGGTGGCCCCCTCGCGGGAGGGCAATCTCGCCCTCTTCGAGCTCAAAGCCATCCTCGCCTCTCTCGCCATCCGCGACGGGACAAGGTGCGACCGCTCGTCGGTCGAGGGACTCGCCCAGCGCTACTTCCAGGAGTTCCCGCGCCTGGAGGAAAAAATCCAGTCGCTGCAACAGGTCATGCCCTCGTCGGCGGATCTCTGGCGAACGCTGGGGACGCTGCCGGAAGAGGGCCGCGCCCCGCGGGAGCGGGCAGTGGATCTCGCCGGCGAACCCGCGCCGAGCACCGGTCGGGTGACCACCGAAGTCGAGGGCAAGGGACAAGCGGACGTCAAGGTGCTGCTCTCGACCGGCGACGACGGCGCCGGAGCCGAGACACCGATGCACACCTTCGAAAAGGTCGAGACGCTCGAGGAATATACGGGACAGAGCCGCAAGTCGGACTCGGACGACGAATTGGAGGAGCATCTCGAAGCGCTACAAAGCATCGAGATGACCCAGGTGCTGCGCTCCGCCGAAAGGCCCCGGTCGATCTACCGCAGCGACCTCATTCTCGACGGAGCAGCCCTGGAGGTGGGTTCCGACCAGCCCGGCCCGGGAATCGCCTATCCGGAATGGGACTACCGTCGACACGCCTACCGCCCCGATTGGTGCTTCGTCCAGGAACGGCCGGTGACCCGGCACAAGCCGGACTGGCCGAAAGGCGTCGAGATCCGCCATCGCCGGCTCATCCACCAGCTTCGCCGCCAGTTCGCCACCCTGACCTCCGACTGGCTCCGCGTGCGGCGACAGCCCGTCGGCACTGAGTTCGACATCGATGCGGTGGTGGACTCGGAGGTGGAGCGTCGCACCGGGCACACCCCGTCGGAAGCGATCTACCTGGACCGCCGCCGGGAACTCCACGACATCGCCGCCCTCATCCTGCTCGACGAGAGCTACTCCACGGATGCCTGGATCGACGATCAGCGGGTGCTGGACATCATCTGCGAAACGGTGTTTTGCGTCGGCGAAGTGCTGGAGGAGTATATCGAGAGATTCGCGCTGGCCACCTTCACCTCGAACACCCGGCGTTCCTGCGAATTCAACGTCGTGAAGGACTTCGCCGAACCGTGGCGCGGCTCGGCGGGACGACTCGGAGCCCTCGAGCCCCGCGGCTACACCCGCATCGGACCAGCCTTGCGCCACGCCCAGGAGCGACTGCTGAACGAAGCCGCCACGCGCAAGATCATCATCCTGCTAACCGACGGTCGCCCCTGTGACTACGATCGCTACGAAGGCACCTACGGCATCAAGGATGTTAAAAAGGCCCTCCAGGTCGGCCAACGGAACGGGATCCAGACCCACGCGTTCGCCATCGAGAAACAAGCGGCCGAGTGCTTCCCGCAGATGTTCACCCAGCACCACTATGACATCCTGCGGACTCCCGATCGCCTCGCCCAAACGATGTGCAAGCTCTTCGCCCGTCTGCTGGCCGCCTGAGTCGGGGAGTCTCTAAGCCCCGACCGGGTGTCACCGAGCCTCGGCGGTGGGACTCCGAGACGCCGGCGACGCCGCCCGGGACGCCGACACCCGCTCCAGCGCGGTCAACATCCCCTCGGGAGGACGATTGAGCCCCATCTCCTGGTGACTCACCTCCCCCTCGCGATCGAGCAGACTGAGGATGTTGGAGTGCATGAACTGCCCCCGTGCATCCTGCGCATAGCTGATCCCCAGCACTGCAGCCAGTTCGCGAACGTCCTCCGACCGGCCCGTGAGCAGGCACCACCGCGCCGGATCCAGGGATTGCCGTTCGCGATAAGCCGCCAACGCCGCCGGCGTGTCGCGTTCGGTGTCAAAGCTGACCAGGACGAAGTCCACCTCGCCCCGAATCGATTTCGGCAGCGCGGCCTCCAACCGCTTCAAGTCCTGCACCAACAGCGGGCAGGCGAACTCGCAGGTGCTGAAGAACATGGTCAGGATCACCAACCGACCCCGGAAATGCCCCAAACGGACGGTTTTGCCCAGGTCCGACGTCCACCGGGATTCGAGGAGATACAGCGACCCGTCGGACGGCGGGCCGCTGGTCATTTCCTTCCGGCAACAGGCCGG
>JBBQML010000134.1:0-9072 GCA_038328885.1 Verrucomicrobiota bacterium
CTCGCCGAGCTCGTGCGCTTCTCCCGGCTCACCGCAAACGCGCCACCTCCTCGTCCGCCCACGCCGCAGGAACCCAACCGCAAGCCTGGTTAGACCACCTCCACAATATGCGGGAACCCCCTTTCTGTGGGTAAAGAGGAGTTGCTTCCCGCCGCACTCCAGGAGGAGCGGCGCGCCTTGGAGTGCGCCGAGGAGCCCGGCGAGGCGGCGCTTTGGTATCCCGTCACCCACAACTTCTGGATGCACGGCCGTCCGCTGTGCCGCAAAAAACACAGTTCCCTTGCCGCCCTGTCGTCCCCACCATCCGCCTCCCTGCATAGCCATCCTGGTATGGAGGTCGTTTGCGCGACCAGCGGCAGGCCCTAGAATGCCAACACTGACACAATGAGGCAGTTCGTCACCATCGCGACCAACGCCTTCATGGAGCTGGTTCGGCAGACGATCTTTCTCGTCCTGCTGAGTGTCTCGTCCGCGTTCATCGTGTTTCTGGCGAACGTTTATTACTTCAGCCTCGGCGACGACCCCAAGACCACCAAGGACAGCATCCTGGCGGTGATCTTCGTCACCGGGCTGTTCGGGGCGGTGCTGAGCGCCGCCGCCTCGGTGGCGCACGAGATCCGTTCGGGCACCGCCCTGGCGGTGCTGTCGAAGCCGATCGGGCGCGTGCCGTTCCTGCTGGCGAAGTTCGTCGGGGTGGCGGCGGCGCTCACCCTGCTCACCTACGTGAACCTGATTTCGGCGCTGACCGCCAGCAAGCTGGCCTTCACCTCGTACGGCGAGCCCAACCTGCCGGCCCTGGGTATTTTCTATGGCGCCATGGCGCTGGCCTTCGCGATCGGCGGCTTCAACAACTTCTTCCTCGGCCGGCCGTTCGTCTCCGACGCCGTCTTCGCCATGGCCGTGATGACCACCGTGGCGTTCGTGGTCATCAACCTGTTCGTCGAGACCCGCTTCATGTTCGCCGAGGGCTTCGAGGGACGCGCTGATCCCCGGCTCGTCCCGGCGACGCTCCTGCTCCTTTTTGCACTGTGGATGCTGGCGGCCCTGGCCATCGCCTGCGCCACGCGGCTCGATCTGATCCCCACGCTGGCGGTATGTTCCACCGTCTTCGTGCTGGGTCTGATGTCGGATTACCTCTTCGGCCGGCGCGCCGAGCCGGCCTGGCGGTCGTTCTCCACCAAGCTCGAGGAACTCAAGGCTTCGCCCTGGAGCGAACCGCAGAAGGAACTCCTGGTGCAGGTCATCAGCCGCCACGACGCCGACAAGTCCGGCCGGCTCGACCGGGCGGAGGAGGTCGCCCTGACGTCGGCCGAGCGCCGGGCGCTGTCCGACGCCGGTCTGGGCGGTTCGTTATGGGCGCGGGTGGTCTACACGGTGGTGCCGAACTGGCAGTTGTTCTGGATGGCGGATGCCCTGACGGGAACGAAGACGATTCCGGGCGCCTACGTGGCCCGGGCCTTCGGGTACATGGTCTGCTACCTCGTCGCCGCCCTCGTGCTGGCGTTGTTGCTTTTTGAAAACCGGGAGCTGAGCTGACATGCAGCGGAACCTCACACGCATCGGTCTCATCAACCTCGTCCTGCTGCTCCTCACTGGCGGCGTGGGCTTCGCCCTGGCCCGCCAGAGCGGGTCCTTCGCCGGCCAGGCCGCCATGGCCTTCGTGGGCTGCGGCATCGTGGTCGGCATCCTGAGCTGGTTCCAGATGCGGCTCGAGGAACGCGAGCGGCACGAGAGACTCGAGCTCGAGGAACTGGCCCGCTCCGCCAAGGGTTCCACGCTGTTCGATACCGGCGACTCCGAGATCTTCCCCGCTCAACGCGCCCGCGAGCAGTTCGAGCGGTTCCTGGTGCCGGCCGTCACGGTCCTGCTCTTCCTGCTCCAGGCGGTGGGCGCGGTGGCCCTGTGGGTCTGGCTCGAGCCCCAGTTGCCCGGCAGACTGACCCAGCCCCTGCTGTTCATGGCGATGTTCGGGATGTTCGCCCTGGTCTTGCTGCTCGTCGGCAAGTACAGCGCGAAGCTCGCCCAACTGGACTCCCAGCGCCTGCTGCGCCCCGGGGCCGCCTACGTGCTCATGGGCTCGGCGGTGTGTTTCCTCGCCACCCTGGGCGTCGGGGCCGTCGAGGCCGGCTTCCCCAGCATCGATCTCTACCTCGCCCGTGCCTTCGCCGTGCTCCTCGGCGTGGCCGCCGTGGAGACCCTGATCACCCTGGTGCTCGAGGTCTACCGCCCCCGGCTCAAGGGCCGGGTCGACACCCGGGTCCTCTACGAGAGTCGGTTGGTTGGCCTGCTGGGGCAGCCCGCCGGTCTGTTCAGCACCGCGGCCCAGGCCCTCGACTACCAGTTCGGGTTCAAGGTCTCCGATACCTGGTTCTACCAGTTCGTCCAGCGCTCCGCCGGCTGGATGGTCCTGGCCCAGCTCACCGTGCTGCTGCTTTCGACCTGCGTGGTGTTCATCGACGCGGGTGAGGAGGCCCTGCTCGAGCGCAACGGCAGGCCCGTGGCCGGCCGCGAGGTGCTCGGACCCGGGATCCACTTCAAGCTCCCCTGGCCCATCGACGAGATCTACCGCGAGCGCACCCTGGAGGTCCGCAGCTTCGTGATCGGGATGGTGCCCGATCCCGATCGCGAGGCCGAACGAACGATCCTCTGGACCGTCAGCCACGCCAAGGAGGAGTACAACCTGCTGGTCGCCAGTCGCGAGGAACTGCCCACCGACGGGATCGCCCGCGATCAGGCCCCGCCGGTCAATCTCCTCAGCGTCAGCATCCCGGTGCAGTACCAGATCCGGGACCTGCGGGCCTGGGCCGTTGACCATGCCGACGCCACCAACCTGCTGGAGCGGATCGCGAACCGCGAGGTGGTGACCTACCTGGTCGGCGTGGACTTCTTCGAGCTGATGTCGGTGGGCCGCGACCAGGCGGCCGCCCAGCTCAAGGAGCGGATCCAGCGCGAGGCCGACGCCCACAAGCTCGGCGTCGGGATTCTCTTCGTCGGCCTCCAGGGCGTCCACCCGCCGGTGAAGGTAGGCAAGGATTTCAATGCCGCGGGTGCCGCCCTCCAGGAGAAGGAAGCGATCATCGAACGCGCCCGGGCCTACGCCCTGACGAATGTCATCCTCGCCCGCGCCGAGTCCACCAACCGCATCCGCCGCGCGGAAGCCCACCGCATCCAGGTGGTATCCGGGACGGTGGCCGAGGCGGCCCGCTTCACCAACCAGGCCAAGGCCTACGCGCAGGCCCCCGAGGTCTACTCCCAGCGCGCCTACCTGACCGCCCTGGCCGCCGGCGCCGCCGATGCCCGGAAGATCGTCATCACCTCCACCAACGCGCCCGCGATCATCACCCTCAACCTCGAGGACAAGGTTCGGCCGGATCTCCTCGACGTCGCGGTGGAACCGAAGAACCGCTGAACCTGGCTGTCGCCACCTCCACCTTCCCCACCCTCCCGTCCGACCGCCCGTCCTCGCGTCCCTCTCCTGCATCCATGAAGACCAGTCGCATCAACCTCATCATCGGCGCCCTGCTGCTGGGCCTGTTCCTGCTGCTGCTGTTCCTGTTCCAGGTCCGCCAGACCGAGGTCGCCGTTGTCACGACCTTCGGCAAGGCCACCCGGCCGATCACCGAGCCCGGCCTGTACTTCAAGTGGCCCTGGCCGGTGCAGAAGGTCACCAAGCTCGACCGGCGCCTCCAGAGTTCCGAGGGCAAGTTCGAGGAGACGCCCACCCGGGACGGCCGCAACCTGCTGATCATGGTCTTCACCGGCTGGCAAATCGACGATCCCGCCCTGTTCTATGCCCGGTTCGCCGGTGGCTCGCTCGTCGAGGCCGAACGCAGTCTGCAGAACATCGTGAGCAACGCGAAGAACGCCGCCGTGGGCCGGCACCCGTTCTCCGACTTCATCTCCGTCCGCGAGGGGGATCTCAAGTTCGACGAGATCGAGAAGGAGATCCTCGAGGCGGTCCAGGCCGACACCAAGACGCAGGGTATCGCCGTGAAGCTGGCGCGCATCAAGCGGATCGGCCTGCCGGAAAGCGTCACCGAAAAGGTCTTCGACCGCATGAAGGCCGAGCGCAGCAAGGAAGTGGAGCGCCTCCGCTCGGAAGGGCAGGCGGAGGCGATCGAAATCCGCTCCGCCGCCGATCTCCAGCGCGACAAACTGCTCGCCGACGCCGACGCCCAGGCCTACCGGATCCGGGGTGAGGGCGATGCCGAGGCGGCGAAGTCGTTCTCCATCTTCCAGGAGAACCCGGACCTGGCTATCCTGATCCTCAAGCTCAACGCCCTGGAGTCGACGCTCAAGGACCGTGCCACCCTGATCTTGGATCCCCGCACTCCTCCCTTCGACCTCCTGGTCACGCCCGAGGGGATCAGGCCCGGGGTGGCGAAGCCCGGGCCCGAGGCAGCCAAAGCGGCGACTGTACCGAGCGCCAAGTGATCCGCCCATGAGCGCCGATTCAAAATCGCCCCGACCGCCCCAGCCCCCCCAGGGGCCCGGCGACGGCCATGGGCATGGTCACCCTCACGATCATGGCCCTGGCCACGGCCACGGCTCTGGCTACGGCCACCCGCCGGGCGATGAGCGCGCTCACCTTCCCTCTCGCGATCCTGGCCCCACGCCGCCCGGCGCACTGACCGAGACCAGCGAGGACGCCGGCTCGGTGGCTCTCTCCGAGGCGTTGCGGAGCAGCTTCGTGATCGTCCGGTTGCTGCTCGCCGGTCTCATGGTCTATTTCGTGGGCAGTGGGATCTTCACGGTCAATTCGCAGGAGCGCGCCATCGTGCTGCGCTTCGGTCAACCGGTGCGGCACGCCGGCCAGATCGAGCTGGGACCCGGCCTGCATTGGGCTTTTCCGTACCCGGTCGACGAGGTCATCAAGATGCCGGTCGCGCAGTTGCAGACCGTGCAATCCAGCGTGGGTTGGTACGCGGTCACTCCCGAGATGGAGGCCCAGGGGATCGTCCCGGACGCCGGGATGTCGCTCAACCCGGCCTCCGAGGGCTACGCCATCACCGGGGACGGCAACATCATCCACACCCGCGCCCTGGTCCGTTACCGGATCACCGAGCCGCTCAAGTTCTTCCTCGAGCACCGGAGCGGCGCCCAGGTCATGACCAACCTCATCGACAGCTCCATTACCTACGCCTCGGCCCGCTACGGCGTCGACAGCGCGCTGCGGCTCGATGTCGCGGGCTTCAAGGAGGTGGTGCTTCGCCGAATCAACGAGCTCGTCACCGCCCATGACCTGGGGGTGACCATCGAGCCGAGCGATGTGGTCACGCTGGCGCCCCGCCAGGTGAAGGCCGAGTTTGACGCGGTCCTGTCCGCCGAGGTGGAACGTTCGAAGAGCATCAGTGAGGCGCAGTCCTACGCGAACCGCGTGGTCAATGAGGCCCGCGGGGAGGCCACGGCGCGGGTGAACACGGGTGAGACGGACCGCAACCGCCTGGTCCAGGCGGTGGCTTCCGAGGCCCGGAAGTTCAATGACCTGCTGCCCGAGTACCGCAAGGATCCGGGTTTCTTCCGTGACCGCCTCCAGATCGAGACGCTCCGCCGGATCCTGACCAACGCGCAGGACAAGTTCTACCTGCCACTCGAGGCCGGTGACGAGTTGCGGCTGCAGCTCAACCGCGAACCGGTCAAGCCGGTGAAGCAGATTCTCCCCTAGTTCAACCCCGCCGCCATCCCCACGCCATGCAAGTCACCTCGCTCCTCGGCCGGCAGGAAGGCGCCACCCACCCCGGTGGCCACGACCATGATCATGATCATGACCACCGCCACCGGCATGATCACGCCGCGGGTGAATCGTGCGCCACCTGCCCCCACGACCACTCGCATTCGGAGGTCAAGCTCGTCCAGGTCGTGGTCGGCCTCCTCTTCCTGATCAATGGCTTCCTCGTCGATTGGTTCTTCGAGAAGGGCCTGATGGCCGCCGACGCCAGCGCGATGATCGGCGCCATGATCCTGGGCTGGCCCATCGTCCTCACCGCCCTCAAGGACCTGCGCGCCGGCCGCCTCAGCACCAACGAACTCGTCGCCCTGGCGGTCATCGCTTCCTTCGCCTCCGGCAATTACCGCGAGGCCGGTATGGTCGCCTTCTTCATGCTGGTCGGGGAGATCATCGAGACCCGTACCGCCGACGGCGCCCGCCGCTCGATCGAGTCGCTCATCAAGCTGACCCCAACCAAGGCGCGCCGCCTCCGCGCGGACGGCGGCGAGGACGAGGTCGCCGTGGCCGACCTCCAGATCGGCGATGTCATCCGTGTCCGGCCGGGCGACAACGTCTCGGCCGACGGTGTGATTCTCACCGGCCAGACCTCGCTCAACCAGGCCAACATCACCGGTGAATCGCTTCCGGTGGACAAGAAGGCGGGCGACGACGTCTTCGCGGGCACGCAGAACCTCACCGGGGTCCTCGAGGTGAAGGTCAACCGCGCCGGCCAGGACACCACCCTCGGCCGGGTCCGCTCCCTGATCCTGGCGGCCGAGCAGACCAAGCTGCCAATCATGCGGATCGTCGACCAGTACATGGGTTTCTACACCCCGCTGGTGCTGGTCATCGGGGCGCTGGTCTGGACGGTTACCCAGGATCTCAGCCGCGTCATCGCGGTGTTCATCGTCGCCTGCCCGTGCGCGTTCATCCTGGCGACGCCGACCGCCATGGTCGCCGCCCTGTCCGCGGCCGCCCGTCTCGGCATCCTCATCAAGAACGTCGCCAACCTGGAACTGGCCGCCCGCATCAACGCCTTCGTGTTCGACAAGACCGGCACCCTCACCCATGGGCGCCTGGCGGTTTCCCGGCTCGCGCCCATCGGCGACGTCCGCCCGGCGGAGTTGCTCCGGCTCACCGCCTCGGCCGAGCGCTTCAGTAATCACCCCACCGCCCGCGCCCTGGCCACCCTGGCCGGTGAGGCCGGGGTGCCGCTGGCGGATCCGAAGGATTTCAAGGAGACCGCCGGCCGCGGGGTGAACGCCACGGTCGACGGCCACGCCATGCTCGTCGGCCGTGCCCAATGGCTGCTCGACCATGGTGTGCCCGCGGGTTTCGCCAGTGCCGCCGACCTCGATGAGACCGAGGGGTTCAGCCTGGTGTTCGTCGCCCGCGACGGCCAGTGCATCGGCTGGGTCGGACTGAAGGATCAGACCCGTGCCGAGGCCACCGAGGCCCTGACCGAGCTCCGGCAAATCGGCGTCCGTCGCATCGCCATGGTCAGCGGCGACCGCACCCCGGTCGCGCGCCGCGTCGGGGCCGAGGTCGGCTGCGATGAGGTGGTCGGCGAGTGCCTGCCCCAGAACAAGGTCGAGTTCGTCAAGGCCGTCCGCGCCAAGGGCTATCGGCTGGCGGTGGTCGGTGACGGCGTGAACGACGCCCCGGCGCTGGCCGCCGGCGATCTCGGGATCGCCATGGGCGCCGCGGGTTCCGAGGTGGCGATCAACAGTGCTTCGATCGCGCTGATGAACAGTGATCTTCGTCGATTGCCGTTCCTCCTGCGGCTCTCCCGCATGACGCGGTCCGTCATCAACCAGAATTTCCTCGTCGGGATTGTCTTCGTGATCGGCGGGCTCGTCCTCGCCGCCATGGCGGTGATCTCCCCCATCGTGGCCGCCATCATGCACGTGGTCGGCGCCCTGCTCGTCGTCTTCAACAGCTTCCGCCTCGTCCGGCAGGGCGAGGAACTCGAGCCGTTCTCGGCGGAACAGGCGTCGTCCCCACCGCCGTCGTCCCCGGCCCCGGCCAGCCCGACGGCCGGCTCCCCCGGACGGACCGAGTTGCGCCCGAAGCTGGCCTGAGCTCCCCGTTTCGCCCTCCCCGCCCCATGGCCTCCCCCAGTCCCATCGCCATCGCCACCGGCACCGCCACCGGCTCCTCGGCCGCGACTTCGACCGCCCCGGCCGAGGCCATTGTCCGGGTGTCCGGTCTCACCAAGGTCTTCAAGGACTTCTGGGGCCGGCCCAAGGCGCGGGCCGTCGACAACGTCGGGTTCGAGGTCCGCCGGGGCGAGGTGTTCGGGTTGCTCGGGCCCAACGGCTCCGGCAAGTCGACGACGGTCAAGATGCTCCTCGGTCTCCTCTACCCGACCAAGGGGGTGATCGAGGTGTTCGGCCGTTCGCCCCGCCACGTGGCCACCAAGGCGCGGATCGGGTACCTCCCGGAGGAGAGCTACCTGTACCGCTACCTCGATTCCCGCGAGACCCTCGAGTTCTTCGGGAACCTCTTCCAACTGCCCGGCGACAAACGCCGCGAGCGGACGGAGCAGTTGCTCGAGATGGTGGGGTTGAAGAACGTGCAACGCCGGGTGGTCGGCGAATTCTCCAAGGGCATGCAGCGCCGCATCGGCCTGGCCCAGGCCCTGATCAACGACCCCGACCTCGTCATCCTCGACGAACCCACCTCGGGGCTGGATCCCATCGGCTGCCGCGAGGTCAAGGACCTCATCCTCGCGCTCGCCCGACGCGGCAAGACCGTCATCCTCAGCAGCCACCTCCTCGCCGATGTCCAGGACGTCTGCGACCGGGTGGTGATCTACTACGGCGGCAAGATCCAGGCGATGGGCACGCTCGCGGAGTTGCTCACCGAGCGCGACTCCGTCCAGATCACCTCCCCGCTGATCCCGCGCGAGACCCTCGACCGCGTGTTGCAGATCCTCCGTTCGGAGTCCGCCCCCGACACCATCCGGGTGGATTCGCCCACCCAAACTCTCGAGAGCTACTTCCTCGGCGTGGTCCAACGCGCCCGCGCCGCCGAGGCGCACACCTCGGGCGCCACCTCCGGGGGCCGGGTCGCTGCCTACCTCCAGGCGGATTCGGCCGGGATCGACATCCATCAGCAGGCCGACAGTGTGCTCGCCAGCCTCACCGCCGCCCCACCCCCGGCGCCGGCTGCGGCCGCGGTCGGGGCGTCGCCCGCCCCGCAACCCGGGCAGGCCACCCCGTCAACCTCCAGGGAGAACGAACGGCGACTGGCCGAGTTGCTCGGGACCGCCGCTCCGCCCGCGTCAACGCCCGGCGCTTCCGGAGCCTCGCTCCCGACCCCGCCGGCTTCCGTTCCCGGACCGGCCGGACCCGCGCAGGACC
>JBBQML010000135.1:0-9056 GCA_038328885.1 Verrucomicrobiota bacterium
CGCTCGAACCACTCGATCACCGAGACCGCGTCGCGCGGGGAGAAGTATTCCTCCAGCCCGGCACCCTGGATCTGCGCCATGGTGTCGAGGCGGTAGAGATCCAGGTGGAACAGTCGGAGTCGGCCGCCCGTGTGTTCGTTCACCAGCGCGAACGTGGGGGACTGCACCCGGCGGACGATTCCCAACCCCCGGGCGAGTCCCTGGACCAGGTGGGTCTTGCCCGAGCCCAGCTCGCCGCTCAACCCGAAGACCCACCCCGGCTCGGCCAACCGGCCGAGTTCCTCCCCAAGAGCGCTGGTGTCAGCCTGGCTATGCGAAGTGACGGTAACCATGAGCGGTGATTTCATGAACTCCGTGGCGGTGCAGGAGTCGAAGGCCGGGGGTCTCCACGATGCGACCGATGCAGCTCAGGCGGACCTGCGGAAACCGGGCGCGCCAGCCATCGAGCACCGCCACCGCGTCCGGCCCGGCCACGGCGAAGAGGAGTTCGAAATCCTCGCCGTCGGACAGCGCAGCCAGCAACGGGGGCTTGGCGGCGTTCCCCTCGCGGGCCCGGAGCTTGGCAGCACGGCTGATCGGAATGGCCGCCTGGCGCAACTCGGCCCCAACGCCGCCCGCCTCGAGCAGGTGTCGTAGATCACCGGCCAACCCGTCGGAGAGGTCGATCATCGCATGCACCCGGTGGTGATCGGCGAGCCAGCGGGCCTCGGCAAGCCGGGGCTCAAAATCGAGGTGCCGGCCGGCAAGTGAACCGCCGAGTTCACCGCTGACGAAGAGCGCGTCGCCCGGCCGGGCGCCCGCTCGGCGGACGACGCGGTCCCGGTCCACGGTGCCCACCGCCGCGATCGAGAGGAACGTGCGTTCGGGGCAGGTGGTCGTCTCGCCGCCGATGATGGCCACACTCCAACGCCGGGCGAGTCGTCCGAGCCCCGCATAGACCTCCTCGATCCAGGGGACGTCCGGCTCCCGGGGCAGGCCGAGGGTGACCATGGCGGCAGTGGGGGTGGCGGCGGCGGCGGCGAAATCGCTGAGGACTCGCGCCAGCGCCTTGTGGCCCACCTGGGCGGGCGCCGCCTCCCGGGTGAAGTGGATCCCCTCCACGACCGCGTCCGTCTTGCAGACGAGCAACCGACCCGGGATGCCAATCTCGAGCAGGGCGCAGTCGTCGCCGGGCCCCGCCACCACCCCCGGGTGGGTGGGGAGGTCGCGTGTCAGGCGGGCGATGAGGTCGAATTCGTTCACGGGGCTGACGGGGATGAGGAGAGGACGATCCAGAAGAAGTTGGTCGCGTTGAACAGCCCATGGCTGAGGATGGGCGCCGTCAGATCCCCGGTGCGCTCGTAGAGCCAGGCCCAGAAACAGCCGAGGAACCAAAGCGGGAGCAGGGCGGCGGCGTTGAGGTGGATCAGGGCGAACAGGAGTCCGACCCCGAGCATCCCGGTCCGCTGCCACCCGGTCTCCCGCACGAGGGGCCAGAGGACACCGCGGAACAGGATCTCCTCGGCGATGGGGGCGCTGATGACGGCGAAGGTGAACAACAGCCCGCGCTCCCACCAGCGCCCGGCGTTACGCACGGCCTCGACTGCCATCTGGTTGTCCTGGGGGATCGCCAGTCGGTCCAGGATCCAGCCACTGCCCTGGTGCAGCAGCCAGGCCGCCAGGAGCGCGGGCAGGGTCAGGCCGGCCGCGAGAAGCCAGCGCCGCCCCAACCCCCGGTCGAATCCGCCGAACGCCTCCCGCCAGCCCATCCCGTGGGCCCGCAGCAGGGGCACGAGGAGGAGCAGGGCGGTCGCGTGCAGGATCCCGGTGCCCAGCGCGAGCAACCAGGCGGGCCGTTCACCGGGTGCCGACAGGATTGCGCGGGACAACAGTTCGACCCCCAATCCACCCACCGCCAGGGCGAGCGGCAGCAGCGCCAGAAAGCGCAGCGTGGGCTCCAGTCGCCAGGGGGTGAGCGGTCGCATCCGGTCCAGCCTACGCGCGCGGACTCCATGGGCGCAAAACTTTGGAGGATATCGTGGGCGCCCACGGACTGGGCCCCGCGGCTTGACGCGGCCGGCGACGGACCCCGAGGGTGCGACCGCAACGCGCATGATCGAGGTCGAGGGATTGACGAAAGTCTACCGCGAGGTGATGGCGGTGAGCGGACTGGCCTTCCTGGTCCGCCCGGGGGAGGTGCTTGGCCTGGTCGGTCCCAACGGCGCCGGCAAGACGACCACCCTCCGTTGTCTCTGTGGGATCATCCCCCCGACACGCGGCCGGATCCGCCTCGGGGGACATGACCTCGCGGCGGACCCCGTCGCCGCCAAGCGCACCCTCGCCTGGCTGCCCGACGAGCCTCGGCTGTTCGATTACCTCACCGTTCGCGAGCATCTGGTATTCACCGCCCGTGTCTGGCAGGTCGCCGACTACGAGGCGCGCGCGACCGCCCTGCTGGAGGAACTCGACCTCCGGGACAAGGTCGACGCCCTGCCGGGGGAGTTGTCGCGCGGCATGCGGCAGAAGCTCTCCATCGCCTGCGGGTTCCTGCACGCGCCTCGCGTGCTGGTCTTCGACGAACCCTTGACCGGTCTGGACCCGCTGGGCATCCGGCGCATGAAGGATTCCATCCTGCGGCGGGCGAGGGAGGGGGCCGCGGTCATCATCAGCTCACACCTCCTCCATCTCCTGGAGGAGGTGTGCTCCCATGTGCTCATCGTCAACCGCGGGGAGCGGGTCGCCAGCGGTCCCCTGGCGGAAGTGATGGGGCACTTCGCGAGCCAGCACCACGACACCAGCCTCGAGGAGATCTTCCTCCGCGTCACCGGCGCCGGGGACACCTCCACGGGGGGCACTTGATCCGGGCCCTGCTCTACCTTCGCTGGCGTTCACTCGCCAACCGCTTGCGCGTCCGCCTCCTCCGGCTCAAGCAGCCCAAGTACCTGGTCGGTGCGTTGGTCGGGCTGGGTTACTTCTACGTCGTGTTCTTCCGGCACGCGCTGACCGGTTCCTTCGGTGCGGGAGGGGATGGGTGGGGGTCGCGCTCGGGGCCGCCGGCCGAGTACCTCGGCTGGTTGGAGTTGATCGGCGCGTGGCTCCTCCTGGTTGTGGTGGCCGCGGTCTGGGTCCTCCCTTCGCGACGCAGCGCCCTGGAATTTTCCGAGGCGGAGATCCAGTTCCTGTTCCCGGCGCCCATCACCCGTCGCGGGCTGATCCGCTACAAGTTGGTCAGTTGGCAGGTCGGCCTGCTCCTGACCTCGGTCGTGGTCAGCCTGATGTCGGGGCGCCTCTTCCAGGGTGATCGGGGCTGGATGGCGGTGCTCGGCTGGTGGGTCGCGCTCCTGCTCCTCCAGTTGCACACCCTCGGCGCGTCCTTCGCCCGCGCCCTGCTGTTGGAGCGCCAGGTGGGGCAGGGGCGGCGCGTCGGGTTCGTGCTCGGTGCCCTGGCCCTGGTCGTGGTCCTCACGGTGGTCTGGGGGCGTCAGGTCCTGCCACCCCTGCCCGCCTGGGACGACCTTGATCCCGCCCAGTTCGGACCCTGGCTGGAGGGGGTCTCCGGACACGCCCCGCTGGCCTGGCTGTTGGCGCCAATGCGGTGGGTGGCGCGGCTGGTCCTCACCCGCGAGCCGGGCGAGTTCGTGGTGACGCTGCTGCCGGTGCTGGCCCTCATGGCCGTCCATTACGCCTGGGTGATGCGGGCGGAGGTCGCCTTCGAGGAATCCGCCGTGGCCGACGCGCGTGCCGCGGCAGAGAGGGCGGGCCGCAGCCCGGGCGCTCGCGTCTCAGGGCCCGCCCGTGCCCGCTCCCGACGCCGGGGGCCCTTTCCGCTCCCGCCGCTCGGCCCGCGCTGGGTCGCGCTCGCCTGGAAGAACCTGATCGCGGCGGGGGGGGTCTTCCGAGAACGCCGCACGCTCTGGGGCCTGTTCCTGCTCGCCCTGGCCTGCCTGACGGGGGCCCGGTACGTGCGCGACACCGCGGTGGGAGGTGCCATCGGTTCGCTCGCCACCCTCTTCCTCGCGCTTTCCGTGCTCGTGGGGCCGGGCGCCGCACGGTTCGATTTGCGGCTGGAACTGCCGGGTTCGGCGGACACCCTGCGGGCCTTGCCACTGCGTGGACGCGAAGTGGTGTGCGGCGAACTGCTTGCCCCCTGGATCGTGCTTACCCTTGTTCAGGTTGGCCTGGCCCTGTTGATGGCCGCCCTCCTGCCGGACGACTGGCTGCAGGCCGCGGAGGGCGTCGACGGCCGGCGCCTGGTCCTCTTCTCCGTGGCGATCCTGCTGGCCCCGCCGCTCGCCCTCCTCGGGCTCGCGCTGCAGAACGCCGCCGTGCTCCTCTTCCCCGCGTGGATCCTCAGCGCGCCCGGCCAGCCCCGGGGAGGGTTCGAAGTCATGGGGCAGATGATCATCGTCCTCGTGGGCCAGTTGTTCGTGTTTGTTCTCGCCCTGCTTCCGGCCGTCGGGGTGGGAGCCGCCGCCTTTATGATCCTCGGCTGGGCCGTGGGTCCCTGGTGGGCGGCGGTCCCGGCCGCGCTGGTTGCCTCGGCGGCTCTGCTGGCGGAAGCGGCGGCGCTGGTGCTCCTCCTCGGCTGGCTGTGGGACCGTACCGATCTGGCCCGTGAACTGGGCGGGTGAGCCGACCCGAAACCGTGGAGGCTTGGCCTGGCCGGGCCGAGACTCCAAGGTCGCGCATGCATATGCCGCCCGCGGCAGAACCCGGCGCCTCGCCAGCCAGCCCGCTCCGCGTTCCCGTGAACTGGGAGCGGAGGCTGCGCTGGCTGCTGTTGGGGGTGCTCGCGTTTCGGGTGGTCTATGCGGCGGCCTTCCCGCTCGATCTGGCACCCGACGAATCCTACTACTGGGACTGGGGACGTCATCCCGCCCCGGGCTACTACAGCAAGCCGCCGATGATCGGCTGGCTGATGGGCGTGGTCGGCTGGCTGGGACGTGATTCGATGTTCGCGCTGAAGCTGGCTCCCGGGCTGCTCACGCTGGGCGGGCTGGGGTTCGTGTACTTGCTGGGGCGGGACATCTTCACGCCGCGGGCGGGTTGGTGGGCGGTTCTCCTGCTGCTGGCCACACCCGGGAACGTCGCGCTGAGCATCTTTTTCACAATCGATGCCCCTCTGTTTCTGGCCTGGAGCGCGAGCCTGTGGCTGGCCTGGCGGTGGTGGCGGGCGGGAGGCGGGTGGAATCGCTGGGTGGTGGGCCTGACCTTCAGCCTGGGCCTCGGCTACCTGACGAAGCAGATTCAGCTCGTCTTCCCCCTGCTGCTCGTGGGTTTTGTTCTCGGCCAGCGACGGGAGCAGCGGGTGCGGGCCGGGGCGCTCGTGATGGTGGCGCTCCTCCCTTTGCTGTTTCTGCTGCCTCCGGTGCTGTGGAATTGGCGTCACGACTGGATCACGTTCCGGCACACCACCGAGGAGCTGACCCGGAACCCGTTCAACGCCCTGCGGAGTCTCCGCTTCTTTGCGGAATTCCTCGGCGGGCAGGCGGCTCTGGGTGGAGGGATCACCTGGGTGCTCATGGTGGGCGCGGTGCTCGGCGCCGCGCGGGCCTGGCGCAGCGTGGCGGCTTCCACCCGTTTCCTGGTGCTGTTCTGCCTGCCGGGTCTGGTCGTCTTCACGATCCTCGCGACCCACCAACGGGTGGAGCAGAACTGGCCGATGGTCTTCTACACGAGTGCCGCGATCCTGACCGCCGGGGTCTGGACCCAGGCGGGAGAGTCGGTCCGGCGTGGCTCGGGTGCCGGCGCGTTGAAGTGGGCGGTGGGGCTGGGCGGCGCTCTCGCCGGGCTGATGCTCACGGTGCCATTCCTGCTTCCAGCCTCTCCCTGGTCGGGCTCCCGGTCCGACCCCACGGCCCGGGTCCGCGGCTGGCGCCAGTTGGCCGAGGAAGTGGACCGGCATCGTGTCGAGCTTCCGCAACCGACGCGGACCTTCCTCCTGGCGCCGGACGACCGCTATGTCGCCAGTGCACTCGCGTTCTACCTGCCTGACCAACCGAGAGTCTGGTGTTGGGAGGATCCGCAACGACCGGAGTCCCAGTATGGGATCTGGGGCCGTCCCGCGGCCACGGACGGTACCGATGCACTCGTCGTGGTGCGGAACCCCTCTTCACCCTCCGCCTTGGAGGTGGTCGGGTGCTTCGCCGAGTGGCGGGCGCTGGGTGAAATCACGATCGGGCTCGGGGCTCGACCGGACCGGGACCGGCGGTATCACGTCTACCTGGGCCGGGGGTTCCGTGGGACCGCTCCGTGAGGAGGGGTCTGGGGTGGATTTATCCGCTTGCGGACCAAGCAAAAACGAACAATCAGGTTGACACCAACAGGCATGTTTTTACATTGCGTGCCGCTGGATCATGAATCGCACAACTAAGAGCACAGCTATGAATTCTTTTCGCTCGATGGGTGGAATGGTTACCCGCTTGACCCTTGGTGTGGCGCTGCTTGCGCTCACCTCCGCAGCCCAGGCCGCGGTTGAAAAGGGCAGTGCCAAGGTCACGGCCCTTCAGGGTGCCGTCGAAACCTCGATGGACGGCTCGACGTGGACGGCCCTCAGAACGGGCGAAAGCCTGCGCGAAGGCTCCATGGTTCGAACGACATCCGCCTCCGCGGCGGACTTGGATCTTGGTCGCAACGGTTCGAACCTCCGCATCATGCCGAGTTCGACGGTGGCGCTCACCGCCCTGACCTATGAGGAGACCGGCGTTGAGACCGCCATCAACACGCAGATCGACGTGCGGGCCGGGAAGGTTGTCGGGGTCGTGCACAAGCTTTCTTCGGTCTCCAAGTACGAGGTCAAGACGGCCAAGGCCGTGGCGACGGTGCGTGGCACCCGCTATTCGATGACCGCCGAGGGCAACCTCGTCGTGGCCGAGGGCTCGGTCGTCGTGGTTGCCCTCAAGGATGACGGCTCGACCATCACGCGCGTGGTGAATGCCAGCGAGGCATTCAGCCCGGTCTCCGGCTTGGTGACTCCGGCTACGGATGCGGATCTCGGTGATGTGGGCGGCTCGGCTTCCTCCGTGCCGGGTATCGTTGCCCTCCCCGCGCTCCAATCCCGGATCTTCGACGTGAACACCGCGGTTGATCGCGTCGTCTTGCCGTCCGGCGTGCAGATCTCCCGGACCCAGCCCAAGGACTGATCGGTCGGCCTCAGTCAGTTGCCGATCCGTGATGCCAGCCTTCGCGGGCAGCCGCGCATCCCGGGGCCATAGGCCCCGGGATTTGCTTTTCCGGGAACCCTATGCCAGGGCAGTCGTCCCAGCCCCAACACGGCGTCTTCGCCACACCCATGCGCGTCGCGATCTGTCCCGGGAGTTTCGATCCGATCACCAACGGTCACCTCGACGTGATCCAGCGGGCGGCGCGTCTTTTCGATGGTGTCGTGGTCGCGGTTGCAGCGAGCGAGCCGAAGGGCCCGCTGTTCAGTCTGGCGGAGCGCATCGAGTTGGTACGTCGGGCGGTGGCTCACTTGCCCAACGTCGAGGCTGACAGCTTCTCGGGACTTCTAGTAGAATATGTGCGGATGCGGGGAGCGCACGCGATCGTTCGGGGGTTGCGCGCGGTCTCCGATTTCGAGTTCGAGTTCCAGCTCGCGCTGATGAACCGCAAGTTGAACGAGCAGGTGGAGACCATCTTCATGATGCCCCGGGAAACCTACACGTTCCTCAGCTCCCGACTGGTGAAGGAGATCGCCACCCTGGGAGGCGATGTGAGCGAGTTTGTTCCGGCTCCCGTGCTGGTCGCCCTGCGCCAACGCCTCACCTCCAGCCCCCTCTGATCCCATGCCACTGCTCCTTTCCCTGGTGGCCTTGCACCACGGCAGCGTCCACCTCCAGGGTGTGTTGGCGGTGGACGAGCTGGCCCTCGGCCTTGCGGACCCCTGCCTTGAAGCCAAGCGGCCGCTGACCTACGACCTGGTCGCGGAGATGATGGGGGATGAGGTTTTCGTCCAGGGCAGTTTGGAGACGATCCTGGACTGCCGGTGCGTGCGGTGCCTGGAGCCCTTCGAGTACCCTCTCCGGCTCACGCCCTGGGCGACCCTGATCGAGATCCAGGGCGAGGACGCGGTCGAACTGGTGGGGGAGGCGGTGGACTTGACGCCCCAGATCCGGGAAGATAGTTTGCTCGCGCTTCCGCTGCACCCGGTGTGCCGGCCGGACTGTCGTGGCATCCCTTTGCCTGGCCCGGGTACGGCTGCTTCGGGGATTTCGTCCGATGATTCGAGCCGACCTTCCTCCACGTGGAGCGCACTCGATACACTGAAACTCGACTGATTATTTTATGGGAGTCCCAAAACGTAAACCGTCCCGCAGCCGTCAGCGCATGCGGCGCGCCTATAACAGCGTCCTGAAACTGCCCCAGTTGAGCACCTGCCCGCAGTGCAGTGCTCCCTACGTTCCTCATCGGGTTTGTCCCGCGTGCGGCTTTTACAAGGGGCGGCAGGTGATCACGGTCCAAGCCTTCGCCTGATCCCTTCCGTGGCTGAGGCGCGGGTGCCCCGGGGCACGTCCGCGCCTTTCTTTTATGCGCCTCGCGCTCGACGTGATGGGCGGTGATCACGGAGCCGGAGTGGTCGTGGCGGGCGCGCTGGCCGCCCTGGAGGCCACCCCGAGCATCCGTGAGTTGGTCCTGGTTGGCGACGAACGCGAAATCCGGCAATCCCAACCGGCCGCGGCGGATCACCCGCGGGTGCGCATGTTGGCCACGACCGACGTCGTGACCATGCACGACGGACCCATGGAGGTGCTGCGCCGCAAGAAGGATTCCTCCATGGCGCGGGCCATCGAGGAGGTCGCCGCGGACCGTGCCGACGCGGTGCTGTCCTGCGGGAACACCGGTTGCCTTCTGGCGGCTTCGACCATCAAACTCCGTCGTCTTCCGGGGATCGATCGTCCGGGCATCGCGACCGTGATCCCCACCCCGGAGAACGAGTTCGTCCTGATTGATGCGGGGGCGAACGTGGAGGCCAAGCCGATGCACCTCGTTCACCACGCCATCATGGGCGCGGTGTATTCGGAGAAGGTTCTGGGGTATGCCCGCCCGCGCGTCGGACTCCTCTGCAACGGCACCGAGGA
>JBBQML010000136.1:0-9000 GCA_038328885.1 Verrucomicrobiota bacterium
GATCGGCCGCACCGATCGGCTCCGGGAGGTCCGGGTGCGGGGCACCCGGACCACCTGGCCGGCGGCGGTGCAGGTCCTGGTGGACGCCCTCAGGACGGCGGCCGCGGGCTCCGTGGCGATGGTGGTTTCCGCCCGCCAGACCAACGAGGAACTCCACTTGCTCCAGCGGTTGGCCCGGGCCTGTGGCGCGGTGACCGACAGTGTTCCGCGGATGGGCGAGGGCGACCGTCTGCTGGTGAGTTCGGACCAGAACCCCAACTCCCAGGGGGCGCGTCTCACCGGAATCGCCTCGGCCGAGCCCGGCACGGAGTTGCCCCGGATCGCCGAAGGCATCGCGGCCGGGAAGATCCGCACCCTGGTGGTGTTTGGTGAAGACGTGATCCGCCACGGAATCGGGGCGGAATTGCTCGCGAAACTGGACCTGCTGGTGGCCAGCGACATTCTGCCCAACGCGACGACCGAGTTGGCGCACGTGCTGCTGCCGGGCGCGGCGGTGGCGGAGAAGCGCGGGTCCTACATCAACGTGAAGGGCCGGGTGCAGCGCTTCTTCAAGGCGGTGGAGCCTCCGGGCGATGCCCGGCCGGAGGCGGAGTTCCTCCTCGAATGGGTCACCGCACTCACTGGCCAGCCGGTGCCGGCCACGATCGAGGGCCTGTTCGACCGGATGGCCGGGGAGGTGCCGGCCCTGGCGGGCGTGACCTGGGCGAAACTGGGCGATCAGGGCGTGACGGTGAACCTTTAACCCGACACCAACCCAACCACCATGGACTGGTCGTTCCTCGCCTTCAGCCTCCTCAAGATCCTCGTCGTCTTCTCCGTGGTGATGACCATGGTGGCGTACTCGGTGCTCGTGGAGCGCAAGGTCAGCGCGTTCATCCAGGACCGCGTCGGCCCCAACCGCACCTCGCCCTTCTTCGCCCGCTACATTCCGGTCCTGGGCCCGTTGTTGACGCGGTGGGGCGTCTTCCAGCCGGTTGCCGACGCCCTGAAAGCGATCCTCAAGGAGGACTTCACCCCGGGGCATGTGCGGAAGATCTACTTCTGGCTCGCCCCGGGCATCGCGTTGGTACCGGCGTTGTTGGCCCTGGCTGTGATCCCCTTCGGCTCGTTTCTGGGGGCGCAGAAAATGGTCATCGCCGACCTCGACGTCGGTATCCTCTACACCTTCGGGATCGTGTCGCTCGGGGTCTACGGCATTGTCCTCGCGGGGTACGCGGCGAACTCGAAGTATCCGTTCCTCGGTGGGATCCGGTCCACGGCCCAGATGATCTCCTACGAGATCGCGATGGGGTTGAGCGTGATCCCGGTTTTCCTGCTGGTCGGGAGCCTGAACCTGTCGGACGTCATCCGGCATCAATCCGGGAGTTTTCTGCATTGGCATGTTGTTCAGCAGCCGATTGCGTTCTTCATCTTCCTCATCGCGGCATTTGCGGAGACGAACCGGCTGCCGTTCGATCTGCCCGAAGCGGAGACGGAGTTGGTGGGGGGCTATCACACGGAGTACAGCTCGATGAAGTTCGCGCTGTTTTTCCTCGGCGAGTACGCCGCGATGATCGCGGTCTCGGCGATGATGGTGACCCTGTTTTTCGGCGGGTGGTCTCTCCCGTTCCTGGGGCTTGACCAGGCTGCCACCACCCTGGGGATGGGCGTCCTGCACATCCTGATCTTCCTGGGGAAACTGTGCTGCTTCCTGGTGCTCATCATCTGGGTCCGCTGGATGCTCCCGCGGTTCCGCTATGACCAGTTGATGGACCTCGGCTGGCGGCGGTTCATCCCGGTGGCCCTCCTCAACATCGTGATCACGGCGGGCCTGCTGGCCCTGCGACACGGCTGAAACCCGACCCTTCAAGTCCATGCCCACGCCATGATCGTCCCTCGCAAAGACCTGACGCTTGCCGAGCGTTTCTATCTCCCGGCGGTCGCCAACGGTTTCAAGGTCACCTGGCGGCACTTCCGACGGACCGTGTTCGAGGGGAAGACCGCCGCGACCGCGACGTCCGAGGGTTACTACCCCGAAGTGCCGTGGAGAACCGAGCCAGGCTATCGGGGGGCGCCGTACCTCGTCCGCGACCAGGAGGGCCATACCAAGTGTGTCAGCTGCCAGTTGTGCGAGTTCGTGTGTCCGCCGAAGGCGATCCGCATCACGCCCCCCGGTCCCGACGGTCCGGGGGCGGACCGGCCCAACGCCGAGAAGATGCCGAAGGAATTCGAGATCAACATGCTCCGCTGCATCTTCTGCGGGCTTTGCCAGGAGGTCTGCCCCGAGGAGGCCATTTTCCTGCAGAAGGACTATTCGCTGACCGGCGTCAGCCGCGAGGAGATGATCTACGACAAGGAACGTCTGCTGGCTCTGGGTGGGACGCACGCGGGCGTGCAGAAGTGGAAACACAAGGCTGAAGAAGCCAAGGCCCAGGAGAGCTTTCCCGTGGCGGGTTGACCCACCGCCCCGAGTTCATCAACCCGAACACCAACGGAACCGCGAGTATGTCCGACCGCTACACCCTTGTTCTGCGCAGAGGTCAGCAGGTGACGGTTTTGAGGAGGTCTCGCTGGTGATCAACCAGCCGCAGTAATAGCCTTTCGCAGAACTCCGGACCGTGGAAAACCTCCTCTTCTTCATCTTCGCCGGGCTGACGCTCGCCTGCGGGTTCATGACCGTGGCGAACCCGGTTTCGCGCAGCCCGGTGGCGAGCGTGTTGTTTCTGGTGCTCACCATGGTCTGGCTGGCGGGTTTGTTCGTGCTCCTGCACGCCTTCTTCATCGCCGCCGTGCAGATCCTCGTCTATGCGGGCGCGGTGATGGTGCTGTTCCTGTTCGTGATCATGCTGCTCGATCTCAAGGAGGAAGAGCGCCGGAGGTGGAACCGCTTTGGAGTGGCCGCGGGAGTGCTCTCCGTGGGCGCCCTCTTCGGGGTCCTGGTGGCGACCGTCCTCCGGGTCAGGCCCGGGCTGGGTGCCCGGCCGGAGATCGAGGGCAGCACGCATGCGCTCGGCCTGACGTTGTTCCAGCAGTACCTGCTCCCCTTTGAGGTTGTCTCCGTGCTCCTGCTCGTCGCGATGCTCGGGGTCATCCTGCTCAGCCGGAGGGAATTGAAATGAGCCTCCAGCAACCTTCGATCCTCACCGTCTCCCGGCTCCACCCGGCATGAACGTTGGCCTTTCCCACTACCTGCTCGTCAGCGGCGCCCTCTTCTGCCTGGGCCTGCTGGGAGTGATCCTGCGCCGGAATCTCTTCATCCTCTTCATGGGGCTGGAGTTGATGCTCAACGCCGCCAACCTCGCGCTGGTCGCCTTCTCCCGCTTCAACAACAACCTCAACGGGCAGGTCATGGTGTTCTTCATCATCACCGTGGCCGCGGCCGAGGTGTCCGTCGGGCTCGCCCTTATCGTGGCACTTTATCGCCGGCGTCAGTCGGCGCATGTCGAGGACCTCACCTCGCTGAAGTTCTAGGCTGGCACCCCGATGAAACCGGAGACCCTCGCCTTCCTCATCCTGCTGCTGCCGATGGCGGCCGCGGTGGGCATCCTGCTGTTCGCCCGCCGCAACGCCCGCCTCGCCGCCGGTCTGTCCGTCGGCGCCGTCGCACTGGCCTTCGTCGCCGCCCTCGGCCTCGCCCGGTCCTACGCCGGACTGCGGGTGCCGCCGGACGAGTTCATCCTCGCCTCGGTCCCCTGGCTGGAGGTGGGGGGATTGTCCGTGGATTTCGGGCTGCGAATCGACTCGCTGAGCATCCTCATGCTGGTGGTGGTCAGCGGGGTGGGTCTGATGATCCACCTCTACTCGCGCGGGTACATGGCCGGGGATGCTTCGTACCCGCGGTTCTTCGCGAGCCTGAGCCTCTTCATGTTCTCCATGCTGGGCATCGTCCTTGCCTCGAACTTTGTGCTGATGTTCGTGTTCTGGGAACTGGTTGGGGTTTCCAGCTACCTCCTGATCGGTTTCTGGTACGAACGACCGGCGGCGGCCGACGCCGCCAAGAAGGCGTTTCTCACCAATCGCCTCGGGGACTTCGGTTTCCTGCTGGGGATCATCCTGGTGTGGTCGGTCCTGGGTTCCGTCGATTTTCTCGATCTTTCGCGGGCCCTGGCCCAGGACCCGGTGGCGCTGGGACCAATGGCGAGCCTGGCGGGGGTGCTGGTCTTCATGGGTGCCATGGGCAAGAGCGCCCAGTTCCCCCTGCACGTGTGGCTACCCGACGCCATGGAGGGCCCGACCCCGGTCTCGGCTCTCATCCACGCCGCCACCATGGTCGCCGCGGGCGTTTACATGCTGGCCCGCTCGTTCTTCCTTTTCACCCTGGATCCCGCCTGGCCGCAGAGCCTCGGGTGGCTCGCCGGAATCTCCGCCTTGGACGTCATCGCCTGGGTCGGTGGCGTGACCGCGCTGCTGGCCGCGGTGATCGCCGTCCAACAAAGCGACATCAAGCGGATTCTGGCGTACTCGACCCTCTCGCAACTGGGCTACATGGTCATGGCCGTCGGATGTGCCCGGCCCGACGCCGGGATGTACCATCTGGTGACCCACGCCTTCTTCAAGGCGCTCCTCTTCCTCGGCGCCGGCTCGATCATCCACGCCCTGCATCACGAGCAGAACATCTGGCGGATGGGGGGGCTGGCGAAGCGGTTGCCGGTGACGTACTGGACCTTCACGGCCGGGACCCTGGCGCTCTGCGGCGTGCCTCCGCTGAGCGGCTTTTTCTCGAAGGATGGGATCCTGGCCGCAGCCGAGTCCCGGCCGCTGCTCTTCGTCCTGGCCGTGGTCGTGGCGGCGTTGACCGCGTTCTACATGGGCCGGCTCTTCTTCGTCGCCCTGCGCGGCGAACCGCGGAGTCCTGCGGTCGAGCACGCCCACGAATCGCCCGCGACGATGCTCTGGCCGCTCCGGGTTCTGGCGGTGGCCAGTGTGTTCGCGGGTTTCTGGGGGCTGGACTACGTGCTGCAGACCACGCTGGGGCCGGCCCCGGCCGGAGAGGGGGGACACGCCGGTGGTTGGCTGAACCACGCCTTCGAACCTTTCGGCCACGCGCCGCTCGCCGCGTTCATGGGCCTCATTGCGACGGTCTTCGGGTTCGCCTTCGCTTACGCGCTCTACGGTCGGGGACCCTCCCACGACCCGCTGCCGGAGAAGCTCGGGCTGCTCGCCGGCTGGATGCGCGACAAGTTCTACTTCGACGAGTTGTACGCCTGGCTGATCCGCGTGACGCATGACACGGTCGCGTCCGTCGCCGATTGGGTCGACCGCTGGCTGGTGGCCGGATTGCTGGTCCGGGGGACCTCGGGCGGGGTGGAACTCCTCGGCCGCACGCTTCGCCTGGTCCAGACGGGCAGCCTCCAGACGTACGCGTTCCTGGTCGTCGCCGGCATGGCGGCCGTGTTGTGGGCGGTCCTGACGTGAACTCCCGCTGATCCGCTCCCCGATGTCACCGCTGCTTTGGATCCTTGGCCTCCCGCTCTTCGCCGCGGGGTTGCTGCTGTTCATTCCCGGCACCTACCGGGTGCTCATCCGGACCCTGGCGGTGGTCACCACCGGCCTGGTCGCGTGCCTGGCCGTGCGGCTGTTCATCGGCTTCGATGCCGCCGCGGTCGAAGCCGGGGGGTATCGCTTCGTGCAGCGCATCCCCTGGGTGGAATCGCTCGGCATCGCGCTCAGCGTGGGGGTGGATGGGGTGAATCTCAGCCTGGTGGTGATGGGCGCGCTGGTCGCCTTCGCGTCCGTCTGCGTGTCGTGGGAGATCCGGGAACGGACCAAGGAGTTCTACTTCCTCCTCCTGCTCATGACCGGGGGAATCCTCGGCGCCTTCGCTTCCCTGGACCTGTTTTTTCTCTATTTCTTCCACGAACTCGCACTGGTCCCGACGTTCCTGATGATCGGGATCTGGGGCCACGGGGAGCGGCGGGCGGAGGCGGCCTTTCAGATCACCCTCTACCTGACGCTCGGTGCGCTCGTCGCGCTGATCGGCCTGATCGCGCTCTACCTCCAATCCGGGATTCGCAGCTTCGACCTCGTCCTCCTGACCGAGCACCTGCGGGCGAACCCGATTCCGGTTGCGCGTCAGAACCTGATCTTCCCCTGGCTGATGTTCGGCCTGGGGATCCTGGTCTCGCTCTGGCCCTTCCACACCTGGGCACCGCTGGGGTACGGATCCGCCCCGACCGCGACGGCGATGCTGCACGCCGGGGTGGTGAAGAAGTTCGGCTTGTATGCCTTGCTCAAGGTGGCGCTGCCCCTCCTGCCGGAGGGGGCCAGGACCTGGCTCCCGCTACTTGCCTGGCTCTGTCTGGGGAACATCCTGTACTGCGGTTGGGTTGCCATGCGGCAGCGGGACCTCAACCTCCTGATCGGCAACTCGAGCGTGGCTCACGTGGGGTTTGTGTTCCTGGGCCTGGCCAGCCTCACGGTCCTGGGGCTCACCGGCGCGGTGGTGGTGATGGTGGCCCACGGCTTCCTTGCTGCCCTGAGCTTCGCGCTGAGCGGCTGGCTGCGCACGCAGGGGCGCTCACTCGACATGACCCGCATGGGCGGGCTCCTCAAGCAGCTCCCGTTCGCGGGCGGGGCGATGGTGATGGCCATGCTGGCGGGCTGCGGACTGCCCGGGTTCGGCAGTTTCGTGGGCGAGACGCTGGTCCTGTTCGGCACCTGGCAAAGCCCGCTGGCGATCTGCGGCGGGGCGGTCAGCATCCGCTGGATCGTCGCCGCGGCGGCCTGGGGTGCTCTCCTGGTGGCCGCCGTCTACATGTTGCGAGGGATCCGGACGATGTTCCATGGGCCTCTGGCCGAAGACTGGCGCGGTGCCAGCGATCCGGTGGGCATCTGGCGGCGGTTGCCGTTCGTGGTTCTGCTCGGCGGGTTGCTGGTGGTGGGCGTCTGGCCGCGCGTGCTGACGGATCGCATCGAACCGGCCGTCCGGCCGGTTGCGGAGGCCCTGGCCCGGCCGACCCCGTCCCCGAACCTCGCGGCCACCGTGTCCGCCTTTCCCGCCCGCTGATCTGCCATGAACCTGACCCTTCTTGGCCCTGAACTGGTGTTGGTGATCGCGGGGTTGGCCCTCCTCCTGCTCGATCTTGCCGTTCCCCCCGCCCGCCGCCGGTTTCTCGGTTACGGGGCGGCCGCCCTGGTGGCCTGCCTGTTCGCTTATTGTACCTGGGCCCACCTCCCGCCGAGTGGCTCGGCCCAGGCCTTCGGGGGCATGTTCGTCCTGGACGGCCTGGCGGTCTTCTTCAAATCCGTGTTCCTCCTGGCCGGCGTGGTCGTGCTGATCCTCGCGGCCGATCCGGGATCCGGTCTGGGGACCAGCCTGACCGAGTACTTCGCCCTGGTCCTGTTCGGGCTCGCCGGAATGCTGCTGGCCGCCTCGGCCAACGACTTCGCGGTGCTCTACGTCTCCCTCGAGTTGGTAACCGTGACGTTCTACGTCCTCATCAGCTATCAGCGGGGGCGGGTGGCCTCGCTGGAGGCGGGGGTCAAGTACCTGATCCTCGGCGCCCTGTCGTCGGCCTTCCTGGTCTACGGGATCGCGCTGTGCTTCGGGTCGGCGGGGACAATGTCCTTCGAGGCCCTGGCGGCCCGTTCCGCGGAACTCGCCGACAACCGGCTTTTCCAGCTTGGCATGCTCTTCGTGTTCGGTGGTCTGGCCTTCAAGGTCGCAGTCTTCCCCTTCCAGGTTTGGGCGCCGGATGTCTACGAGGGGTCGCCGGTTCCGACGACCGCGTTCCTGGCCATCGGCTCGAAGGCCGCCGGGGTGGTGCTGCTGGTGCGTCTCCTCGGCAGTGTCGTGCCCGATCTCGCCCTGCGCTGGGAACCCCTCCTGATGTTCGTGGCGGGGGCCTCGATCCTTTACGGCAGTCTCTGTGCCATTCCCCAGCGGAGCCTCAAACGGCTGCTCGGGTATTCGAGCATCGCCAACGGCGGGTTCCTGGTCATCGGCCTCTCGGTCATGAGCAAGGCCGGTTCCGCCGCCGTGCTCTTCTACCTTGCCGGGTACCTCTTCACCGTGCTGGCAGCGTTCCTCGTGGTGGCGGCAGTGGTTCAGCGGTTGGGGAGTGATGACATCGGGGCGCTCGTGGGATTGCACCGCCGCTCCCCCTTCCTTGCCGCCGCACTCGCGGTGTCGATGATCTCCCTGGCGGGCGTCCCGCCGATGGCCGGTTTCTTTGGTAAATTCCTTATACTCAGTGCGTTGGTCGAGCAGGCCGGCGCCTTGGGCTCCTACTTCGTGCTCGCCGGGGTCGCCCTCATCGGGGTGGTCATCTCTTTCTGGTACTATTTCGGCGTCATCCGGGCGGTGTACTGGGGGGGCGAACCGGCCACCTTGGAGCCGCTCCCCGTGGCGGGTCCGCTTCGCCTGGCCCTGATCGTCTGCGTGGCTGGCGTCGTGGGGCTGGGGCTCGTGCCCGGTTTGGTGTGGTCGGCCGCCCTGGCGGCGGTCGACGGCTTGAAGCTCTGAGCACTTCGCATCAAGTTGCTTCACAAGTCCGCGTCGATTGAGTCAGGATGCGCGTCCGTTCGCCGCCATGCCCCAAAAGAAACCCAGAAGCGGTCCCGCCCGCGTGCCCCACTCGGTGGTCACCGGGGGAGCGGGCTTTCTGGGTTCGCACCTCTCCGAGTTGCTGCTGGAGAGGGGGCATCAGGTCACCGTCATGGACAACCTGGTCACCGGGAAGGTGGAGAACATCGCCCACCTGGCGGGTCGGCCCGGCTTCCGGTTCGTCAAGCAGGACGTCACGGAGTTCCTGTTCCTGGAGGGACCGGTGGATTTTGTCTGGCACTTTGCGTCGCCGGCCAGCCCGGTGGACTATCTCGAATTGCCCATCCAGACCCTCAAGGTGGGGTCCCTGGGCACCCACAAGGCGCTCGGTCTGGCCCGGTACAAGGGCGCGCGGTTCCTCCTGACGTCCACGTCGGAGGTGTACGGGGATCCGCTGGTCCACCCCCAGCGGGAGGACTACTGGGGCAACGTGAATCCCATCGGCCCCCGCGGGTGCTATGACGAGGCGAAGCGGT
>JBBQML010000137.1:0-8968 GCA_038328885.1 Verrucomicrobiota bacterium
GAATCCGTCGGCCCGCGACCCAAAGACGAGCAGTCTCCCATTCGCAGTCAGCACCGGCGGACGTGCAGGGTCCGTCTCGTCGGCAGCCTCGTGGACCCGGGCCACCCGGGTCGTGCGCATCTCGACCAGGTCCCGGACGAAGACATCGTTCACGGCATTGGGATCGTTCGCCACCAGGTCGTCGGAAGCACTGCGGAAGGCCAGGAACCGACCGTCCGCCGAGAAGCTCGGAAACTGGGACGAAGACGATCGCGACGACGATCCATCGGGAAGCACATCGACCCGCGACGCGGTTCCGGTCTCGAGTTCAAGCGCCCAGGTGGCACGAGCCGCCGAGCCAAGCGGCCCGCCGCCATCGCGCAAGGCAAGCCATCGTCCGTTCCGGGACAGCGCTTCGAGCGTGTTCGTCGGCGCCGCGTCGGCCGGAAGCGCGACCTCGCGGAAGGCCACCTCGCCCTCGTCCCGCCATCGAACGCGAGGCCGCAACGCCGCCCCATCGCCCGGTTCGGAGAAGACGACGCGGCGTCCGTCGTAGCTCAGGCCGGCCGTCGCTCCCGCCGTCGCCGCAAACTCCTCGCGGGCACCGGACGTCGGATCCAGCAACACGGCCCGCAGGGGGGAGCACCCGAGGCGGGTGGCCAGCGTTCGGCCTCCGAGTCCCGCGAGGGCCACCGCCATGGGCCCCGGGTCCGTGGTGGCGACGAGCCAATTCCGGCCCGCCCCCAGATCCCTGAGTACCACCTGCCCGCGCGGCACCGAGCCCTCGACCAACGTGGCGGCGTCCGTGAAGAAAGCAACGTGCCGGCCATCGGCACCGATGCGCAGTTGGGAGACGGTCCGCATGGTCGCCGGGCGGCCGTCCGGATTCAGGGCGACCGTGCGGGTCACGCCCAAGGAGAGGTCCCGCACGAAGACCTGCGGGGTCCAGGTCCGCGACCCATCGTCCCGCGTCACCAACAGATCGGCCGTGAACCCGACGAACCTCCCGTTTTCCGACAATACCGCCTCGCCGAATCCCGGTCGTGAAGGTCCGCCCTCCGCGCCGGGCACGGTGACCAGGATCGTCCGGCCCGACGTCAGGTCGCGCACGAACAAGTCGGGTTGGCCCTTGGCGTCGTCCGCCACCAGATCGTCGGCGGTGCTGGCGAACAGGACCCGGCGTCCGTCAGCACTGACGCCGCCGGGCCCGAACGTGCTCCGTCCGAAGGCGACCTTCGATGCCGGTCCCACGCGGGAGGAGACGACCGACAGACGTCGCAACTCCGGTTGCAACTCGAACACGTCCGTCATCCGGTTTCGGTCCCTGGCAACGAGGGCATCGGAGGCACACTGGAACGTCAGCCGCCCTTCGGGACCGAACCCGGGTCGCCCGAACTCCATGCCGCCCACCGCTGCCCCCGCTTCGTTGGTCGTCACCAACTCCACCCTCCCGGTCGCCGGCTCGACGACATACAGCTGGAACGAATGGGTCGGGGTTCCGCCGCCGACCAGATCCGGGGCGGGACTCGTGAACGCCACGCGTGCTCCGCTCGGCCCCGCGGCCACTTCCTGGGCGCGGATCGGTTGTCCCGTGGCGGTATTCGTCACCGTGACCACGCCGTCGGACTCGCGCCACAACCGGAGCACGGCCGGCTGACCGGACCGCACGGTCTGCGCAAACGCCAGCACCTCGCCGGTCGGGTCGAAACTCAAGGCGGTCGGCTCGTCCAGCAACGTTCCGTGAGACCCGGCACTGCCCCCCAGAAAACGCGCGCCGGTGTCACCCAGTTCGACCACCTCCACCACGTTCGTCACGCTGGCCGGGCCCACGGTGCCCACGGCCCAAGTCCCGACCGCCAACCACGGGCGCCCCGGCGCGAACGCCATGGAACGTGCCTCCACCGTGGTGCGGGTCCCGGTGACCACGAGCAGGTTCATCTCGAGACGCGTCGTCACGTCCCGCTCCACATCCCGCACGTAGACTCCGGACGGCGTCCCGGCGGGAGCGCCCGCCATGACGTTTGTCGAAAGCGACCGGAAAGCCACCCAACGCCCGTCGTCGCTGACGCTGTAGTCCTCGACGTCATAATTCGTCCCGGTCCGTGCCTCGCCGGATGCCAGGGTCGTCATCCGGGTCCCCAGGTTCCGAACGAACACATCCATCCGCCCATCGGTGTCGGGTCCGGCCGTATCCAGGTTGGTCGCCCGACTCCCGAACACCACCACCCGCCCGTCCGGAGTGAGCTGGGGCGCGTAATTCTCGCCGTCCGCTCCCTGCCCGTCCGTCGCGACGGAGGCGCGGACCGTCATCCCTTCGACCATGTCCCGCACGAAGACGTCGGCGACCTGGTTCGTGTCGCCGTCCACCAGATCCGAGGCGCGGCTCAGGAACGCCACGTACCGGCCATCGCCGGAAATGTCCGGAGCGAAGGAATCCCCGTGTCCCGAGACGCCGGCCGGGCTGACGCTCGCCAGGGCGGTGCGTCCCGTGGCGATTTCCCTCACGAACACATCCCGAAGGATTCCGTTCACGTCGTTCGTCGTCAGATCCGAGGCCGAGCTCGAGAACACGATGAACCGCCCGTCCCGGCTGTAGCGCGGCGAGTCGGATTCCCCGTTGGCGGTGACCCGGGCGTGCGGGAGGGCCGCGGGATCCGGCACCGATACGACCGCGGTGACGCGGGGTTGCGCCGCGGCGGAACCCACTCCCAGCCAGACGGCGACGAACCATGAGACGAGGCTCCCGGCCCACCGGTGAGCTTCGCCGCCACGACCGCTCAGGTAATCTAGTTCGAGTCGATTCATGGGACGGGGGTGATCCTGCGGCTCGCGGACCTCTGGATGCGCTGCACGTCGGGGTTGTTGGGCTGATTGACGTTGAGCTGGAGCGTCTGGCCCGGACGAAGCCCGGGCCGGGTCCGGGCATCCAACCACCGCCAACTCTCCACGTGCCCGTCCGCGAACGACATCGTGGCCCCGCCGTCGTGGCGCATCGCCGGGAAATCCACGAGAACTGTACGAGTCGTCTGAACCGGGTCGTAACCCTCCATGCTGATCAGGAAGCATGCGTCGTTGAGGCTGTCCTCCCGCTCGTCCACGAACACGAGGCACTCGGACGGACTCGGGTCCACGATGGAGGCCAGGTTCGTGAAGATCCGGTAGCCGGTCGTCCAGGGAGAGGGGCGCGGCCCGACGTAGCTGTTCATGGCGACTGATCGGACCCGCAATTCTCCCGTGCCATTGCGATGGCGCGAGGCGTCCGCCGGACAGCGATAGACCGAGACCGAATCCACGTACGCGCCCAACTGCGAGCTGCGGAGCAAGGCCGTGTTCGTGTTGGCCTGCGACGCCGTGAAATCCAGCCATCCCACCGCCCACGTCCGGTTCGTGCTCGTGATGATCATCGCCTCTCCGCCGTCCAGGTTGCCTGGCAACCGCCCCGCATGATCCTCCGCGTACAACAGCCAAGCCCGGGTCAGTTGACGGAAGTTCGCCAGGCCCCTTGCTGGTCGCCGCCGGTCCGATACCCACCCCAGGTCGGGAAGGCCACCAGGGCCAGTATCGCGACCCCGACCCCGACCGCCAGGGCCTCCAGACGCGTGAAGGCTCGTTCCTTCGGCCCACGGCTTCCCGCGGGTACTACCCCGGAGCCGACCCCCTGACGACCCGCTGCATGGTTCCGACCTACTCGGGGATGGCTACGAAGTGACATGATCATCCTTGGGGAGCTGAGATTGGCTACGCTGAGACTCGCCCGAGTCGCTGGTTACGGCAAGGCATGCGACTGCCGTGCCAACGAAGGCGACGAGGAAATACTCGCGTGGGTTTCGCGCATGGGAAACGCAAGCGGTCGTCCTGGAAGGACCTGGCTCGCGGAGTGTCGAGGCGATCGAGGCGATCCCTGGTCCGACGATTGGGCTCCACTTCAGTTGAAAATCCGCCCCCCGGCCACCAGTATCCCCCCGATCAAGCCACCGCCTCCACCGATGAACCGCTCCACCGCCTTCCGCCTCGTGCTGCTCCTGGTGCTCCCAGTTGGCGCAAGCGCGACCCCCCTCCCAATCAAGGTGGCCTGCATCGGGGACAGCATCACCGAGGGCGCCGGTCTCTCCTCTCCGTCGACCGAGAGTTATCCCGCCCGCATACAACGGTTGCTGGGGACCAACTTCGTCGTCCGCAACTATGGGATCAGCGCCCGGACCCTGCTCAAGAAGGGCGACTACCCGTACTGGAAAGAAGCCGCTTACACCCAAAGCCGCGCGTGGGGACCCGACATCGTGGTGATCAAACTCGGGACCAACGACTCGAAGCCCCACAACTGGAGGCACGGCACCAACTTCGTCGAGGAACTCGAGGAATTCGTCGGCAGCTACCGCACGCTCCCCACCCAGCCCCGGGTGATCCTGTGCACACCCGCACCGGTGTTTGCGAACGGGGCCTTCGGCATCTCCCCTGGGGTGATCAACACCAACGTCGCCCCCGCCATTCGGGAGTTGGCCGCCCGGCTGGATCTGGAGGTCATCGACTTCCATACCCGCCTCGCCGGGCACGCGGAGTGGTTCCCGGACACCATCCATCCCAACACGCGCGGCATGGCCGTGATGGCCGCCGTTGTCCGGAGCGCCCTCCTCCGCGAAATCGGACCCCCACCCAGCACCACACTCCTCGTGTCCCGCGCTCCCAACCGACGCGCCGTTCTGGAGTGGCCCGCCTCCTCCGCCGGTCTGGTCCTCCAAACGACCGCCGCCCTGAACGCGACCGGAGGTGTCTGGAATGTTGCGGACACGATCCCTTACTCCGACGGCACCCGCGTCCGGCTGACCAACACCGTGGCCTCCGCCCGCTTCTTCCGGCTCTGGCAGCCTTGACCGCTGCTGACTACCGTGGCGCCGTGAACCGGAACCGCACCGCCCTCATCACCGGCGCCTCCCGTGGAATCGGGCGGGGTATCGCCCTGGAGCTCGCCGCCCGCGGCTGGGACCTTGTCATCAATTACGCCACCAACGCCGACGCCGCCGGGCAGACCGTCGCCGATTGCCTCGCCGCCGCGCAGGCCGCAGGCCACGACATCCGCGCCCTGTCCCAACGCGCCGACATCTCCCAGGCGACCGATCGCGACACGCTGGTGGCGTTCGCCCGCGAGCGGTTTCCCACCCTCGATCTGCTGGTGAACAACGCCGGCGTCGCCCCCCAGGTCCGAGCCGACCTCCTCGAAGCCAGCGAAGCCAGCTTCGATCGGCTCATCGCCACGAACCTCAAGGGACCGTTCCTGCTCACCCAGCAGATCGCGCGCTGGATGATCACGGATGCACCCCTCCCCACGGCGGACGCCCGTCGCCGGATTGTCTTCGTCTCCTCCATCAGTGCCTTCACCGCCTCGGTAAACCGTGGCGACTACTGCGTCTCCAAGGCCGGCGTCGCCATGCTGGTGAAGTTGTTCGCCGCGCGCCTCGCCGAACACGGCATCCACGTCTTCGAAATCCGCCCCGGGGTCATCGCCACCGACATGACCGGCCCGGTGAAGGAGAAGTACGACCGCCTGATCGCCGACGGCCTAACGCCCATCCGTCGCTGGGGCACCCCCGCCGACGTCGGCCGGGCTGTGGCCGCGGTAGCCGAGGACCTTTTCCCCTTCAGCACCGGCGAGATCCTCAACATCGACGGCGGATTTCACCTCAGAACCCTCTAGCACCTCGTTGAAAAAGTCTGGCAGCCGCCCGGAACAACGCAAAAGAACCCCGAAAAGCCAATGAATGCGCCGTGTCACCACGGCGACTACGAGACCAGGGGGCTTCGGTGCGTCACCACTGGAGACTTCGGTCCTCCCGACTCCCCTCTCCCCTCTCCCCACTCTCCACGCGAAGCCCAAGCCCCCGCTGGCATTGGCCGGGGCGTTCCGCCAACGTCGGCCGCCCATGAAGCGCGTCGTTCTCCTCGGCAGCACCGGGTCCATCGGCACCAGCACCCTCAAGGTTGCCGAGGACCTGCCCGAGCGGGTGCGACTCATCGGCCTCGCGGCCGGTGGCAACGCCGAACTCCTGATCGCCCAGGCTCTCCGCCACCGCCCGCAGGTCGTCTGTATCCACGACGCGGCCAAAACCCCGGCGGTCCGCGCCGCGCTCCCCACCGAGATCCGGGTCCTCTCCGGCCCCGAGGGTCTCCTCGAACTCGCGACCCTCGCGGACGCCGACATCGTCCTCATTGCCATCGTCGGCACCGGGGGCCTGCAGCCGGCCATGGCCGCGATTCGGGCCCGAAAAGACATCGCGGTGGCCTCGAAGGAAATCCTGGTCATGGCCGGTGAGATGGTCATGGAGGAGGCCGCCCGCCAGGGGGTCCGGGTCCTGGCCGTCGACAGCGAACACTCGGCGATCTTCCAGTGCCTCGACGGCAAGCCGACGGATTCCGTTCGCAACCTCTGGCTTACCGCCTCCGGCGGTCCCTTCCGTTGCACTCCCGCCGCCGAGTTCGCCGGGATCACGCTCGAGCGCGCCCTTAAGCATCCGTCCTGGGTCATGGGCCGCAAGATCACCATCGACTCCGCCACCCTCTTCAACAAAGGCCTCGAAATGATCGAGGCGCGGTGGCTGTTCGGCATCGGGATGGACCGTGTCCAGGTCATCGTCCACCCCCAGAGTGTCGTGCATTCGATGGTCGAGTTCGTGGACGGCTCGATCCTTGCCCAGTTGTCCAGCCCGGACATGTGCCTGCCCATCCAATACGCCCTGACGTATCCCGACAGGGCCGCCTGCGGACGGGTACAAACGAACTTCGCGAAGATCGGTTCCCTCACCTTCGAGGAACCAGACCTGGAACGTTTTCCCGCCCTTGGCCTCGCCCGCCTCGCGGGGGATCGCGGCGGCACCCTGCCCGCCGTTCTGAATGCCGCCAATGAAATCGCCGTCGACGCCTTCTGTGAGCGTCGACTCTCCTTCACCGGCATCACCCGGGTCGTCGCCGAAGCCATGGACCGGCATCGACACCTGGCCCATCCGGGTTTCGAGCAGATTCTCGCGGCCGATGCCTGGGCCCGGGAGACCGCCCGCGCGCTGGTGGCCGCCGCACCCTGAGGAGCGCACGTGAGGCTCGCTTCCACCGGCCCATGAGCGGACCAGCCGCCAGCCTCGAGCGGGTCTGTGTCGACGGGAAGTTCTTCCGTGCCGGGTCGGAGCGCTTTTTCGCGAAAGGGGTGACCTATGGCACGTTTGCGCGGAACCGCGCCGGGGAACGCCTGCCGGAACCCGAGGTGGCGGCCCGCGACCTCGACCTCATCCGCGGCCTGGGGGCCAATGCCCTGCGAGTCTACGAGGTCCCCCCACCCTGGTTTGTGGACGCCGCCGCCGAACGCGGGCTCCGGTTGTTCGTCGGCATCCACTGGGGTTACCACCTCTGCTTCCTCGACAGCCGCGCCCGTCGACGCGAGGCCCGCGGCACCGTCCTCACCGCCGTACGCGCCCTCGCCAACCACCCCGGCGTCTTCGCCCTCGCCCTCGCCAACGAGATCCCGGCCGACATCGTCCGCTGGTCCGGGACGGCCCGCGTCGGGGCATTCCTCGACGAACTCGCGGATGTGGCGCATCAAGCCGACCCCGGCTGCCTGTGTACCTACGCGAACTTCCCCACGACTGAATTTCTCCAGCCGCGCAACCTCGACTTCGTCACCTTCAACATCTTCCTGCACGAGAGCGGTCCGCTCGCGGACTACCTCGCGCGGACACAGTCCATCGCCGGGCCCAAGCCATTGGTGCTGGGCGAGTGCGGGGCGGACGCCCGCCGGGAGGGGGCGGAGGCTCAGGCCCGCATCCTCGGCGACAACCTCTCCACGGCGGCGCGGGCGGGGCTGGCGGGGCGGTTTGTCTTCAGCCTTACCGACGACTGGGTTCGCAACGACCGGCGGGTGGAGGGTTGGGAGATGGGCCTGACCAGCGTGGACCGCACGCCGCGGCCCGCCTTCGCCGCCGTGCAGGCCGCGTTCGAGGCGCCGCTACCCTTCCCGGGGATCACGCCCCGCGTCTCGGTGGTGGTCGCCGCCTACAACGCCGGCGGCACCCTCCGTGGCTGCCTGGAATCCCTGCTCCGGCTCGATTACCCCGATTACGAGATCCTGCTGATCGACGACGGATCCACGGACGACACCACGGCCATCACGGCCGCGTTTCCCCAGGTCCGCACCCTTCGCCACCCCACCAACCTCGGGCTCTCCGCCGCGCGTAATCTCGGCCTCCAGGGGTCGACTGGGGACATCATCGCGTTCACCGACGCGGACTGCCGTGCCGACCGCGATTGGCTGCGGTTCCTGGTCGCCGGCCTCGTTGAATTCAGGGTTGAAGTCATCGGGGGGCCGAACCTGTTGCCGCCGGACGACTCGCCCGTGGCGTCGGCCGTCATGGCCTCACCCGGGGGCCCCGCGCATGTGATGCTCGACGACCGGTATGCCGAACACCTGCCGGGCTGCAACCTCGCCTTCTGGCGCTGGGCACTGGAGGGCATCGGCGGGTTCGATCCCGTCTTCCATCAAGCGGGCGATGACGTCGACGTCTGCTGGCGGATCCAACGCCGCGGCTGGCGACTGGGGTTCGCGCCCGCGGCGTTCGTGTGGCACCACCGTCGCTCCACGGTGCGCGCGTACCTGCACCAACAGGCCGGGTACGGTGAAGCGGAGGCCCTTCTGGTGGCCAAGCACCCTGAACGCTTCAACGCCATAGGCGGCGCCCAGTGGCAGGGCAGGATCTGCGCGCCGTCCCAGGCGGTGCTGCCCTGGCATCGGTCGGTCATCTACCATGGCATCTTCGGCACCGCTCCCTTCCAGACGCTCTACACGCCCGCCGCGGACGGCTTGCTGCCCCTCCTGACGAGCCTCGAATACCACCTGCTCGTGTCGTTGCCGCTGGTGCTGCTCGCGGTGGTGGTGGACTGGCTCCGACCCCTCGCCGGGGTCGCGATCGCGGTGCCCCCAGCCCTGTGCCTCTTCGCCGCCTGGCGCGTCGCG
>JBBQML010000138.1:0-8792 GCA_038328885.1 Verrucomicrobiota bacterium
ACCGTTGGCACCGAGATTGAGGAGCACCTCGGAGGCAGGACCGGTACTGATCACCGTACCAGCGCCGACCATGTCACCCACATTGGCGGGGGCGGACCCGAGGTAAACGACACCGCTGACCTGCGAAACCTTCGCGCTACCGTTCTGCGGAGCAGCCAGTGCGAGGTTCGTAGCCAACGCCAGGATTGCACCGACGCACGTCAGACGGGAATAGCGTCCAAAATAGTTCATGTTGAAGCCCTTTGGAGATTGATAGCTGGACGGAAAACAGCCTAGGCAGGAAGGGTTGGAAGTCAACGCCTTAATTTCCTGAGCAGGATGCCATAACGTCTTACCCCCCTGTTGTACCGGAGATCCACCGACGAGCGCCACAGGTTTGTTTAACGAATCGTCGGACGCCCCTACTTCCCCGGAAACGTCCCTTGTCGACCCACCCCAGGTGCGGCAATACTTCCCTCCAAGATGAGCCGCGGGAATATCAACGCTGGCGGAATAGAGGGCGCGCACGCCGCCCTGCGCCCCCGGATTTCACCCGAGTTGATTTCGCTTCCCACCGGCTGTGTCCACCTCCGCTGAACCAAATTTTCGCCATCTGAAAACCCCGTTCCGCGAAGTCGGAGCGGGGTTTTCGGCTTCTGGCCCCTGTCGGCACTGAGTTAACGCCGAGATTGATTTTCCCATGAAACCAAAGGTCGACCTCTACGACACCACCCTGCGCGACGGCGCGCAGGCCGAAGGCATCAACTTCTCCCTCATGGACAAGCTGCGGATCGCCGACCGCCTCGACCAGTTCGGGGTGCATTACATCGAGGGCGGCTGGCCCGGGTCCAACCCGAAGGACCTCGAGTTCTTCCAGCAGGCCGCCCGCCGCCGCTGGAAGAGCGCCCGGATCGCCGCCTTCAGCATGACCCGCCGCAAGGGTGTCGCCGTGGAGAGCGACCCCCTCATGAAGCAACTCCTCGAAGCCGAAACCCCCGTCGTCACCATCGTCGGAAAAACCTGGCTGCTTCATGTCCTGGAGGTGCTGCGCGCGAAGCCCGACGAAAACCTCGCCATGATCGCCGACACCATCCGGTTCCTCAAAGCCCACGGGAAGACCGTGATCTATGACGCCGAACACAGTTTCGACGGCTACGAGGACGAACCCGGGTATGCCGTCGCTTCGTGGCTGGCCGCGGAGCGCGCGGGAGCGGACGCGGTCGTGCTCTGCGACACCAACGGCGGCCGCCTCCCCGCCGAGGTCGCCCGCATCACCGAGATCGCCCGACGCCAACTCGGCTGCCCGATCGGGATCCACACCCACAACGACTGCGGCTTCGGAGTCGCAAACGCCATCGCCGCGCTCGAGGCCGGCGCCACCCAGATCCAGGGCACGATCAACGGCTACGGCGAACGCACCGGCAACTGCAACCTCATCAGCATCATCCCCACTCTCCACTTCAAACTGGACCGTCCCGCCATCCCCGTCCGCTCCCTCGCCAAACTCAAGGAGTTGTCCGAGTTCGTGGACGAGGTCGCCAACGTCCGACATGACCCCCGCCAGCCCTGGGTCGGTCAAACCGCCTTCGCCCACAAGGGCGGCATGCACGTCCATGCCATCGACCGCGTGGCCCGCAGCTACGAACACATCAACCCCGAGGCCATCGGCAACTCCCGCCGCGTGCTCGTCAGCGACATGTCGGGGCGCACGAACATCCTGCTGAAGGCCACCGAGTTGGGGTTCAACCTGAGCCCCGACGCCCCCGAGACCCGCACCATCACCGCCAAGGTCAAGGAACTGGAAGGCCAGGGCTACGAGTTCGAGGCCGCCGAGGCCTCCCTCGCCCTGCTCATCCGCGGAGTCCTCGACCATAACCCGGAGCTCCTCTTCACCGTCGACTCCTACCACGTGTCCACCCGCAGCAACGGGCAGAACTCCATCTGCGAGGCCACGGTCAAGATCCGCGTCGGCGACGTCGTCCACCACACGGCCGCCGAGGGCGACGGCCCGGTGAACGCCCTCGACGGCGCCCTGCGCAGCGCCCTGGCCCGCTCCTTCCCGAAGCTGAAGAAGGTCCACCTCACGGACTACAAAGTCCGAATCCTGGACGGCATCGCCGGCACCGCCGCCCGGACCCGGGTCCTCATCGCCTCCACCGACGGCCAGCGGGAATGGGGCACCGTGGGCGTGAGCGAGAACATCATCACCGCCTCGCTCCAGGCGCTCGTGGATTCGCTCGAGTACGCCCTGCTCGACCGCCTCCCTCCCCAGCCCAAGCCAAAAGACGGCAGCCGGAAGAAGCCCGCCAAACGCTAGCGACGTCCTCACACGCGAAACGGAGAGGCCAGGGTCACGCGTTCAGGCGTTCCCAGCGCTGCCGCCTACTTCTGCAAGTGCCGCACCACCGCCTCGGTGCGGGTGCGGACACCGTACTTGGCGAAGATCCGCTTCAGGTGGCTGTGCACGGTCCAAACGCTCAGGCCGAGCTCGCCCGCGATCTGCTTGTCCGCGAATCCCCGCACCAGCAGGTCGAGAATCCCGACCTCGCGATTGCTGAATTCCGCCGAAGGCAACTCCGCGCTCGGTTCCACCGGCTCGAACGTATTCTGGAAATACCGCCGGATCTGCCGGTCCTCGTCCACCAGCGCACGCACCGGGCCGTCCGGAAACGAGGCCACCAGGGGCTCGAGCAACCGCGCCGGCGGCAGCCGCCGCAGGAAATATCCCCGGCTCACGCCACTGACCGACGCAAAAATCGCATCGCTGTCCGCGAACAGCCCATGGGTCAGGATCCGCGTCGGCGGCCGGCTTGGCTCCGGGCCCGCCGCCAACCGCCGGAGTGCCGCCGGGGGTTCATCGCGATTGGCCAGGATGAGATCCCACGGCTGTTCCACAGGTGTTTCCGTCGCCAAGGGAGATCCGAGGACCTGACCCGCGGCGGGGCACGCCGCCAACCAGTGCACCAATGCTCGCCGTACCGCCCCGTCGGGCTCCACCACCAAAACCCGCCATCCCCGCGGTCGGGGCGAGGCTGAGCCAGGCATCCCCGAGGCGGCGGGAATGCTCAGGAGCGTGGTATACGTGCAGGTCATCGGATCGGCCTGCCAGAAGACCGCCACCGTCACTTCACGTGATCGCGTCAGCTGCAACCGGGACCACCCCCCCGCCAGGAGTTCCGCCTGCACTTCCGCGGCTCGCAGCCGCGCCTCGTTCATAACCTCAGTCCCCAACGCGAGTTGCTCCCGAACCCCACCCTGGATCACCTCGGCGAACAATTCCCGGGTGAAACCCGGGTTGAGGTCGCTGACATACTTCCGTGGGGCGATGTGAGGCAGGGGGAGGTCCGCGGCACCAGAACCAGAGGTCGCCACACCCGTACCCGCTCCAGACCTCCGGGCCAGGGCCGCCGACCAACCGCCGCGACGCAGCTCGCCGAAGAGTTCCAAGGCCTCCTGAGCCGCCTGTCGGCGGTCCGCCGATCGGAGGCGCACGGTCCGCCGCTCGCCCTTCCACTGAAGCTTGACGCACCACCCGACCACCAGCCGCCGCTCCCCCCGGTAGGTGAACGAGTTCCGAAACAGCCGCCGCTCCCAATAGCCCGCGGTTTCCCGTTCGCCGCTCTTGGACATTTCTCGAATACTTGGACACCGCACGACCAGACGCAAGGGGCTGGGGACGAACGCCCGGCACGGAACCCGTTACAAACAGGTGAACAACAGTAAAAGAAATCTTAATCCCACCCGCTCTTCCCCGGGTCGCTCGCGCCGCCAGTTCGCCCGAACAAGGGATTGTGGCTACGTGGATTCCGGTAACAGTCTCCCCAAGCTAGCTCGGCGCCCCACCCGGCGCCTCTCAACGCCCTGCCGGAGGTGGCCCCCGGCAATCTGGGCGCGTTGTGGGAGGCGACGGCTGGCGCCGGGGCTCAGTTCCGCAGAATAGTCGACTCAAGCACAACCGCATGAAACCACACTTCCTAACCCTCGCAGCGCTCGCCGCCCTCGCGGCTCTCGCGCCTGCACTCCAGGCCCAGGTGGCCATTCCCGAGAGTGTCGCCCTCCCGTCCTCCGCCGTCGACAAGACCAAACCGGGTTTCAAGGTCCGGGTGCATCAGGCAACCCTCACCCTCGGCGAGTTCCCCAACACCCTGGCCCGTGCCGAGGCCCAGCTCGCCGGCCTCTGGCTCAAGCCCGACGGCACCCCTTACGAAAACATCGCGGAACCGTCTCTCTTCAATCCCGACGGCACCTACGACGAGCCCGGCTTCATCGCCTACACGGCGGACGCCTTCCCCGGCATCCCGGGCACGGAAAGCACCACCAGCAACATCGCCCTCGAGGCGATCACCTACGCTGATCTGCAACCCGGCACGTACTCGATGATCGTCAACAGCGACGACGGGTTCCGGGTCACCACCGGCGATGTCCGCGACCGGACCAAGGAGCTCGTCCTCGGCCTCTTCGACGGCGGGCGCGGCGTGGGCGACACGGTCTTCAACTTCACCGTCAGCAAGGCCGGGGTCTACCCCTTCCGCCTGGTTTATATGCAGGGCGGCGGCGGTTACGCCGTCGACTGGTTCACCGCGGACCCGGCCGACCCCGCCGTGCGCGTCCACCTCAACGAGGATGGGGGCATCCGGAGTTACCGCTCGCTCACCGCCGGCACCGCTCTACCCCCTGCCATCGTGGCGCTGTCTCCCGCCCAGGGTGCGGTCAATGTGAGCCCATCCACGCCGTTTACCGCGGTGATCGAGGACGGCTCGACCGTCGTGACCACCGCCAGCGTCACGCTGGCCCGCGGTGCGACGGACGTCACCTCGGCGGCCACCATCACCAAGACCGGGAAACGAATCACGGTAACCTACGCCCCGGCCACGCTCGCGGACCCGTTGGCGAAGGAGGAGTACACGCTGACCTTCGACGACGCCACCGCCGCCGGTGGCAAGCGTGTGGCCGAGGTGAGCTTCACCGTGGCCGCCTACGCCAACTTCGCCCTGCCCGCCCCTCTCTGGTTCGAGGGCTTCGACACCATCGAAGAGAACACCCTGCCCACTGGCTGGACCACCTTCAGCCCGATGGACCCGACCGGGATCGAGGATCTCGACGACCCGAACAGCGACAACTACCGTGTCTTCGTCGTCATCTCCAAGGAACGCGTGCAGAACCTCAGCACCCGCTGGGATTCAGCCCGCCGCCTCAACTACCCTGAGGCCTACATCAACGGGAAGAGGATCACTTCGCTCATCAACACGAACTTCGCCTACCACGAATCCGACGTCCGCGGGGGCAGCCAGTACGCGGAGCTGATCTCCCCGTCCATCAACCTGACCGGAAAGACCGACGTCCACCTCGTCTACCACAGCATCTACGAACAGAATCAGGATAACATCGCCGGCACGGAATACTCCATCGACGACGGCACCACCTGGCTCCCCGTGGTCTACATGGTCGACTCGGCCGACCTCGTGAAGCGGGCCGACGACACCACTGACGCCGACGGGACCCTCAACGCCGCGCGGACGGACACCGCACAGTACACCGACCCGGAAACCGGCCAACAGATCGGCCTCACCTACGGCGCCTTTGTGAAGTCCGACATCACCAAGTGGAAGGACTACGACGCCTTCATCAGCGGCCGCGTCAACGACGACGCCAACGAATCCAAGCGCATCGAGAAGTTCCGCCTGCCCCAGGCGGACAACCAGGCCAAGGTCCGGCTCCGCTTCTTCCAGGCTGGCACGGGCTCCTGGTACTACGGCGTCGACGAGATCGGCCTCTATTCGATCACCACGATCGATCCTCCGACCCTCACCGCCCAACCGTCCGATCTCACCCGCCTCGCTGGGGTGACCGCAGCCTTCACCGTCGGCGCCTCCGGTCAGCAACTCAGCTACCAGTGGCAGAAGGACGGCGCCAACCTCCCCGGCGCCACCAACGCCACGCTCGGGATCCCGAGCGCCAAGGTCGCCGACGCCGGCAAGTACAGGGTCAGGATCACGAACCCCGGCGGTCCGATCACCAGCGGAGAGGCCACCCTCACGGTCCTCCCGCTCCCCGGTGACACCAGCACCCACAAGACCGGTCTCGGCGTGCACCTCAAGTTCGACGGCAACCTGAACGATGCCTCCGGCAACAACCGCAACGGCACCGCCGTCGGCGCTCCCGAGTTGACCACCGGCCTCGTTGGCACAGGCGCCGTGCGCGTGAAGAGCACCCGCGACCCGGCCAGCTTCAACATCGTCACCCTCGGAAGCAACGCCGACCTGCCCTTCGGTGCCACCTCCGACTTCACCGTCGCCTACTGGGCCAGGACCGAGCGCGTCACCGGCGACCCCGGCGTCGTCGGCAACAAAAACTGGGGCGCGGGCGGCAACGTCGGCTGGGTCATCGGCACGCAGACCGACGGCCGACTGGAATGGAACTATCGCCGGGTCAACCCGGATTCCGCCCGCCGGGACCTCGACTTCACCACCGCGGGCCTCGCGGCCAACGTCTGGCGTCACGTCGTCGTCGTCTTCGGCATCAACGGCGATGCCGTCAGCTACGTCGACGGCGTCGTGGTCAATCGGCAGTCAATCGCCCCGGGCACCGGCGACATCGCCGATCCCGCCCTCGCTCTGAACATCGGTCAGGACGGCACCGGCGCCTACACCGACGGCGAGTGGGACGGCCTGATCGACGACTTCGCGATCTGGACCCGCGCGCTCACCGGGAATGAGGTAGCCACCATCTTCGGGCTGGGTCTGAGCGGCACCAGCCTCGACGGCACGGGTGGCAGCGGCCCGGCTCCGAGCCTGACCTTCACGGTGGCCGGCGGACAGTTGACGCTCGCCTGGACCGGCAGTGGGTTCGTCCTCGAGGAGAACACCGCGTTGGGTACGGCGACGGCCTGGACCCCGGTGGCCGGTGCCGGAGCGAACTCGGCCACGGTGCCCACGACCGGCCCGGCGAAGTACTACCAGCTCAAGAAGTGAGCTTGCGCCACCGGCATCACCGGTGAATCAGTTCCCCACGGAGCTGGGGCGGTTCAGCACCGCCCCAGCTCCCCTTGACCGCTCCCGAACCCGTCCCCCACCCGATGCCATGAAACCGACGGTATCCATGAAACACCGCCGTAATCCCCGCAGTGCGTTCACCCTGATCGAACTGCTCGTGGTGATCGCGATCATCGCGATCCTTGCGTCCATGCTCCTGCCGGCTCTCGCCAAGGCCAAAGAAAAAGGCCGTCAGGCGAAGTGCATCAACAACCTGAAGCAGATCGGGTTGGCGTCGACGATGTACGCCGAGGACAGCAACGACACCTTCCATTACGTCAACGCCAGCTCCCCCAGCGTCCCGAACCACGGCCAGTGGACGCTCACACCCAACAGCACGCTCATGCTGCGCCCCGAGGACAGCCTGGCCTACTGGGGCATCGCCTACTCGAAGTACATCAATACCACCGGCAGCAACTGGAACTGGCAGGGCGCCCAGACCATGTTCCGCTGCCCTTCCGCCAAAAACGTGGACGAATGGCGTGAGGAAGGGAAACGGTTCCCCGCCGAGTTCTGGCTCAATTCCTCGATCGGCATCAACCGCTTCGTGGTGAACAACCCCGACGGCTCGACCCCGGCCCGCAAGCTCACCAGCTTCGTCAGCCCCACCACCACCGTCTTCGCCCAGGACGCCGCGGAACAGCGAATGGACGGCTCCGACGACACGTTGGGGCTCTGGCCGGGCCAGACCGAGTGCCTGACCCAGTGGAAGTACGGTCTCGCCAGCCTCTACCCGGGTAAACGGATGGAGATGGAATGGTGGCGCCACAACGAACGCTGCGACACCATCTGGCTCCCGGGAAATGTCTCCTCGATCAAGTACTCCAAGAGGGGGTACGACTACCGTTGGTACACCGGTGAAACACCCTTGGAACCACCGCGGAATTGACTCCGCCCTTGAGCGTTGCTCCGATATGCTCGCCACTTTGACCCATCCCCTCACCCCAAGCCTGATGTTTCGCTCCTCCCTCATCGTTTGTTGCTTGGCGGTCTCCCTGTTTGCCGTGACCGGCTGCGGCGAGCGGGGCGCCCCCCAACCCAAGGCGCTCACCGCAGATCAAATCACCGGCAGCGTGCCGGAGGTCTTCAAGGGCGCCCCCGCCGAGGTCGCCCAACTCGCCGCCGATGTCGTGGACGCCATCGGGAAGCAGGACTTCACCACCGCCTGGGACAAGCTCCAGACGTTGAATGCAAGCCCCGGCCTCTCGGATGCCCAGAAGGATTTCGTCGCCTCCAGCATTGCCAGCGTTGGCGCCGAGGTGCAGAAGGCAGAGGGCAGCGGTGACGAAGCCGCCCAACAGGCGCTCGAGTTTCACCGCGCCAACAAGTGACGGGCAACCCGGCCCGAACTTTCGGTTTCGCTTTCGCCGCTGAGTCGCGGCGGATTACCGGGTCGGGGGTGGGGTGTGAATCCGTGTGTCACCCTGCTCCCGACCCGAATTCCGCTCCCGCAACTCCGCCCGGCTCACTCTCGACCCCATGGTTTTCCACCCCCGGACCGCAGGTTTCCAAGCCCGCAGCGTGCAACCTCGCGACCAGCGCCAGGGGTTCCTCTCACGCCTCACCCGCGTCCTGGCCGCTGCGGTTCGGGAGAACCGCGCTCCGGACCGCGGGTTTCCAAACCCGCAGCGCGCAACCTCGCGACCAGCGCCAGGAGTCCTCTCACGCCCCACCCGCGGCCTGCCCGCTGCGGTTCGGGAGAACCGCGCTCCGGACCGCGGGTTTCCAACCCCGCAGCGCGCAACCTTGCGACCAGCGCCAGGGGTCCTTTCACGCCCTACC
>JBBQML010000139.1:0-8650 GCA_038328885.1 Verrucomicrobiota bacterium
TCCAGGGTCACCAGACTCCCCTGACACCGGCCGGGCGCTACGAAGAACCGCGGCACGGGATCAGCGGAAGAACTCCTTGGCGCGGTCGAAGAACGACTTGGCCCGCGGATGGCTCCCGGCGTCGCAGACCGCACTGAACTCCTCCAGCTTGGTCCGCTGGATGGCGCTGAGGTGGGAAGGCACCTCGAGCGAGACCCGGACCAGGAGGTCGCCATGGCCGTGGCCCTGGAGTTCCTTCACCCCGCGTCCCTTCAAGCGGAAGGTGGTCCCGGGCTGGGTCCCGCCCGGCACCCGGATGGAGGCCCGGCCGGTGAGTGTGGGCACCTCGATCTCCGCGCCCAGGGCGGCCTGCACAAAACTCACCGGAACCTCACAGATCAGGTCGTCGCCCTCCCGCTCGAAGATCCCGTGTTCCCGCACGTGCAGGATCACGTACAAGTCGCCGCCGGGACCGCCTCGCAAGCCGCCCTCGCCGTTGCCGACGGAACGGAGGCGCATCCCGGTATCCACGCCGGCCGGGATGCGGATCTTGATCTTCGAGGTCTTCTCGCGGCGCCCGGAGCCGTCGCAGGTCCGGCAGGGTTTCTCGATGATCCTCCCGGCGCCTTCGCAGCGCGGACAGGTCTGCGCAATGCTGAAAATGCCGCGGGCGGTGACGACCTGGCCGCGGCCGGAACACTGGGTGCAGGTCTTCAGGCTGGAGCCTGGGGCGGCGCCCTTGCCATGGCAGGCCTCGCAGGCCTCCGGGCGGGTCAGGCTGAGTTCCTTCTCCACGCCGAGCACGGCCTCCTCGAGGGTGATCTGGAGGTCATACCGAAGGTCGGCTCCCCGGGCGGGGGCGGTTGGATCCGCGGCACGACTGTCCCCGAAGAGTTCGCTGAAGATGCCGCCTCCCCCGCCAGCCCCACCGAACACCTCGCGAAAGATCTCGAATGGATCATGGAACCCACCCCCGGCTCCGCGACCGGCACCGGCCCGGCTGCGCGGATCGAATGCCGCATGCCCGTACTCGTCATAGGCCGCGCGCTTCTGGGCATCGGTCAGGACCTCGTAGGCCTCGCTCAGTTCCTTGAACTTTTCCTCGGCGGCCTTGTCTCCCGGGTTCTTGTCCGGATGATGCTTCACCGCCAGCTTGCGGTAAGCCTTCTTGAGGTCATCCGACGACGCACCCTTCTCGACACCGAGAACCTCGTAGTAATCGCGCTTGGCCATGGGGCTGGTCAGGTCGGAGTCAACCCTGGGGTTTCCGGGCGACCACCACCGTCGCTGGCCGCAGCAGGCGTTCCTTCAGCCGGTACCCCTTGCGGAGTTGCTGCAGCACATGGCCCTCCGGCACCTCCTCTGAATCCTGCTGGGAGACTGCCTCGTGCCACGTGGGATCGAACACCTGCCCGACCGCGCTGATCTCCTCCAGACCGGCGTCCCGCAGGATGCCCCGCAGTTGCCCGAGAACCATCTCCACCCCGGTCTTCAGGGCGTCGGATGACCCGTCCTGGGCGGCGCTCACCGCGGTCAAGGCCATGTCGAGGTTGTCGAGCGCCGGGACGAGGCGCTCCAGAAGCCCCTGGTTGGCAAACTGCACGGCCTCCTGCCGCTCCCGCGCGGAACGCTTGCGGAAGTTGTCCATCTCCGCCACCGCGCGCACCCAGCGTTCCTTGAAGCTGTCGGCCAAAGCCGCCTTCTCCAGCAGGACACCCAACTCCTCCGTGCTTGGCGGCGCGGCCGTCTCGGGCATCAGAACCTCGTCAGCAGCCTCCGACCCCGGCACGCCTGTCACTTGCTCCTCTGTTTCGTTGCTCATCGTATTTTCCCAGCCTTGCGGGCCCGGAACATTACATGACCGCCAACTCATGGCAACGGGAGTGAATGCCCGCGTCCCCCCACTCCCGACTCCCCGCTCCCCACTCCCGACTTCCCACGCCTGAATCCCCAGGCCGCAGGCCCAGGGATTCAGGCCTTCGCCGGCGTGCCCAGGGCGTTGGCGGGGTTGCGGTACCGGTAGAAGCTGGATACGAGCACGAACAGGGCCGATACCACGAGGGTCAGGATCGCGTAGGCCATGAAGCGACCCGAACTGACCGCCGCCCCGGAATCTCCACCACCGGCCAGCTTGGTGATCCACGAGACCATGAGGTTGCCGAAAGCGGTGGTGAGCAGCCAGAAGCTCATGACCGTGCTCTTCATCTGCTTGCCCGCCTCGGTGAACGCGAACTCGAGCCCGGTGGTCGAGAGCAACACCTCCCCGGTGGTCAGCACCAGGTACGGGACGACCTGCCATGCGAGGCTCATCGCCTGGCCCGCCTCGAGCTGCTTCTGGATCCAGGCCACGAACAGGAAGGAAACCGCCGCCAGGAACAACCCCGCTCCCATGCGGCGCAGGGGCGTCGCGATCCGGCCCACCAGCGGGTACAGGCCCAAGGTCAGCACGGGCACCAGGATCATCACCATGGCCGGGTTCGCGGACTGCATCTGCTCGGCGGTGACGGTGAAGCCGAACAACCGGAAGGAGGTCATCTGCGCCCCCTGCAGCACCCAGGTGGAGGTGCTCTGGTCGAACAGCGCCCAGAACGGCGGGATCAGCGCAAACACGCCCAGGATCGGACCCACCGAGGCCGCACCGTCCACTTCCTCGTCCTTGAACCGACCTCGCGCGACGTCCCAGAACTTCTGCCCGGGTTTGCGCTGGGCGCGGTGCGTCAGGGCATACCAGAACACGCCAAAGAACCCGGCGTTCCGCGATTCCCGCGAGGGCGGCACCCGGACGTAGTGGCGCGTCCCCAGCCAGAAGATCAACGTCGCCAACCCCATCAGGATGCCCGGCACCCCGAACGCCCACCCGTACCCGTAGTGCCTCTTGATCCACGGAATCACCAGGAAGGAGAAGAAGGACCCGAAGTTGATCGACCAGTAGAACGCTCCATACGCCTTCTGGAGCAGGTGCGACTGGCTGGCCTTGAACTGGTCACCGACGAACGCCGACACGCACGGCTTGATGCCGCCGGAACCGAAAGCGATGAGCCCCAGCCCGACGTAGAGACACCACGTCTTCGAATCCGCGCCCGTCCACAGGTCGCTCATGGCCAGCACGCCGTGGCCGGCACAGTAGAACAACGAGATCCACAGGATCGTGTTGTACCGGCCCCACACGCGATCCGACAGCCACGCGCCAAGGAGCGGCATGAAGTAGTTCGCAAAGATGAAGTAGTGGATGATCTCCGTCGCCTGGTCCGTGGTCTTCGCCAGGACCGTCGTGATGTAGAGCGCCAGGATGCTCCTCATCCCATAGTAGCTGAACCGCTCGCAGGCCTCGTTGCCGACGATGTACTTGATCTGGGGGGGGAACCGGTCGTCCGCGGGGTTCCGGGCGGAGGTCGTGGGAGCGCTGCGCACGCGGAGCGAAATATTCGAACGTCACCCGCAGGGGAAGCCCCGTGTGGGGAGCTCCCGCATTTTGGTGCACGGGAAGCCGGGTACCGGGTTTTCCGTTCTCGACTGCGGGAGCCACGTCGGCCGCGCCGGCAGCCTCCAGGCCGCCACCCTCGTTCCCCACTCACCAATGGTCCTTCCGAACGGCGCACCGAGGAGGCAGCCTGTCGGGGCCATGCATCCCCTGGCCTTTCTCCCGTGCAGTGCCCGCGCACGGCGTTTCGTCGTACTGGTCTGCCTCACTGGCCTGGCGCTCGCACCGGTGGCTGCCGCGGATCCAGCAGAGGTGAGCCTCGCCGGGGACTGGCAGATCCGGGTCCGTGTCTCCGGGCCCGCCGGGATCCAGGAGTCGACCCTCGAGGTTCCCCGCAACGTGACCCTCGAGGTCGCGGCGGAGCGCCATGATTCCCTCCCGGTGTTCAACCCCCAGGCGGGCGGCTGGGTCAAGGGCGCCCAACTCCGACAGGTCCGCGCCCAGGAGACCACCACCCCATTCCTGCTCGAGGGCGCCAGCCTCCAGTTGCGGACTTCCGACGACCCGCAAGCCCCCCCTCTCCGTCCGGATCTCGATTACTCCGCCGACCTCACCTGGGGCACCGTGGGCCGTTTGACCAATGGGTCGCTGGCGGCCGGTCAAACCGTCTTCGCCAGCTACCGATACACCCCGTTGCGCCTCGACACCGTGGTGCGGACGTCCGACGGGAAGATCCTCCTGCGGCCCGGTGAACCCCGAGCCGCCGCTCCCCTGCCCCCCGCTCTCCGCCCGGGTGAACACCGCCTGGCGAATGTCTGGCTGCCCGGCAGACTCGATCGTCTCACGCCGGCAAACCTCTTTCCCATCCTGGAGACCGCCTTCCCCGAGTCGGCCCCCACCTCACCCGCCGCGACCGCACGGGTCCTGCCGCGCACGCTGGAACGTCTCCAGTCGGGGCGACGTCTGCGCATCCTGGCGTGGGGCGACAGTGTCACCGACGGCGGGTATGTCCCGGACCCATCGCGTGACCGCTGGCAGGAGCAGTTCGTCCGGCGGCTGCGAGCGGCGTATCCCCGAGCCCGCATCGAACTCATCACGGAAGCCTGGGGCGGGCGGAACACCGCCGCCTACCTCGCCGAACCGGCGGGCAGCCCCCACCACTACCCGACCCAGGTTCTGGAGCCGAAGCCCGACCTGATCGTCTCCGAGTTCGTCAACGATGCCGGCCTGAACCCAGCCCAGGTGGAGGAACGGTACGGCCAATTGCTCGCGGACTTCCGGCGCCTCGGCGCGGAATGGATCATCCTGACCCCGCACTACGTGCGGCCTGACTGGATGGGAATGGACCGCGAGAACGAGGTGGACGACGACCCGCGTCCCTATGTGGCCGGATTGCGCCAATTCGCCGCGAAACACGACGTCGCCCTGGCCGACGCCGCCATGCGCTACGGCCGCCTCTGGCGACAAGGCATCCCGCACACGACCCTGATGCTGAACTCGATCAACCACCCCGACGCCCGCGGCATGGCCCTCTTCGCCGATGCCCTGATGGCGCTCTTCCCGGTGACGGAGCGGTCAAGCGGGCTCCGGGTGACTCCGCGGGCGGAGAGCACGACCGCTGCGGTGGAGATCCGCACCCCCCTGCTGCCGGACGACATCCTCGAACTCGGCACCTGCGAGGGTGTGCTCGTGGGCGACCGGGACCTCGGGCTCTTTCAGGTCAAGCTGGGCACCCGCCCCGGTCCTGCGGCGGCAGCGTGGGAGTCCACCGACGGTGTCCTGCGTTACAGTTGGGCTTTCCCCCCGGGGGTGTGGGTGCATTTCGAAGGCCGTCCCGCCAACGACCGGTTCGAGCTTCACTACCGGGTGGAAAACCGGACCCCCGACGCCCTGGAGCGGGTGCAGATCCACGTCTGCCTGCCCACCACCCGCGCCCCCTCGTTCTTCGCTCCCGCACGTCCCGTCGCCGACGTCGGCGACCCGACGCCCGCCCCCCCTCATGCGGAGCTCTACGATCGACTCTGGCTCTGGGCGGGTTCCCGGGCCTTCCCATTCTCCAGCAGCCCCCTTGCCCGCACGGAGCCACATCTGTCCTTCATGCGCAACGGCTTCCTGCCGATACGCTGGGCATGGTGGGTCAACGCACCGGAAACCTTCGATGTCCCCCTGCTCGCGGCGGCCAGTCGGGACGGACGGCACACGCTCGCGCTCGAATTCGAGGACGCCCTGTGGGCCTCCGCAAACGTGGGCGACGACCGGGCGTGTTTTCACCTGTTTCCGCATTTCGGCAACATCCCGCCGGGCGCGAGTCGCTCGGTGCGGGGCAGCGTTGCGGTTCTAGTGGGCACACCGACGGACGCGCGGGCCTGGTACGACCGGTGACTGGCGAGCACACCCGAAAACAGCCAACTGGCCCCAGAACCGTTGACAACGCTGCGGACCGGCGTAGCCAGCCCTCCAAGGGGAGCGGTGTTTCGACGCGGACCGGTAAATCTCGGGGGTTCCTGGGATCCGCGGGCAGTCGGCCCGCCATGCCTGCCGAAACTCGCGGGGGCCGTCCGTGCCGGGCGCCCATTCAAGGGGCCGATGAATAAACTCGTGCGCATCCTGATCGTCGAAGATCAGGCCGTCGTCGCACAAGACCTCCGCCAACGCCTCGAGAGCCTCGGCTACGACGTGGTGGGCACGGCATCCAGGGCCACCGAGGCCCTGGAACTGGCCGCGTTACAGCGTCCGGACGTGGTGTTGATGGACATCCAGCTTCCGGGCGGAACGGACGGCATTGCGGCCGCGATCGCCCTGCGGGAGCGGCAACGGACCCCGGTCATCTTTCTCACGGCCCATGCCGAGGAGGAGACGTTGGACCGGGCCAAGGCGGCCGATCCCGCCGGCTACATCCTCAAGCCGATCGAAGACCGCGCGCTTCGAGTTGCGATCGAGGTGGCGGTGCACAATCACGCCATGGAGTCCCGTCTCCGCGCGAGTGAGGAACGCCTGCGGTTGGTGCTCGACGCCACCCATGAGGGTGTCTGGGACTGGAACATCGCCACCGGGATGGTCGAATCGAGCCCGCAGTGGATTCGTGGCCTCGGCCTCGAACGAGAGGGCTTCAGGATGACCGGGGACGAGTGGGCTGCGCTCGTTCACCCCGAGGACCTTCCCGGGACCCGACAGAGTCTTCGGGATCACCTGGAGGGTCGGGCCCCCATCTGGGATTGGCAGAACCGGGTGCGCCACCAGAACGGGGAGTACCTGTTCACCCACAACCGGGGATCCGTGGTCGAGCGGGACCAGGCCGGAACCCCGTTGCGCATGCTCGGCACCAGCACCGACATCACCTTCAGCAAGCGGACCCAGCAACTCCTCGAGGCCCGGGTGCGTCTCAGCGAGGCCGCCAGCAACCGACCCCTCGACGAACTGCTTCGCCTGACACTCGACGAAGCGGAGGCGATCACGAACAGCAACATCGGCTTCCTCCACTTCGTCGCCAAGGACCAGCAAACCCTCATGCTCCAGGTGTGGTCGACGAACACCACGGAGAGGATGTGCCGGGCCAGCGCCATGCCACGGCAGTACCCGTTGTCCGAGGCCGGGGTCTGGGCCGACTGCCTGCGGACCGGCGCGACCGTGATCCACAATGACTACGCCCACCTGGAGGGCCGCCATGGGTTGCCCCCCGGCCACGCGGTGGTGGAACGGGAGATCGTCGTCCCGGTCCGGCGGGGTGAGACGATCGTGGCTCTGCTGGGCGTCGGCAACAAGCGGACCCCCTACGATTCCCGGGACGAGGAATTGGTCTCCCAGCTCGCCAACCTGGCCTGGGACATCGTGCTCGCAAAGAAGGCGGAGGATGCACTCCGGGGCAGCGAATCCAGCTACCGGGGCCTCTTCAACACGATCCCCCTCGGGGTGTTCATCAACGACGCCGAAGTACGATGCATCGACGTCAACGAGAGCGGGATCGCACTGTACGGATACACCCGCGAGGACCTGCTGGGGCGAACCCCGGACTTCCTGGCCGCCCCCGGGCGGAACGATCTGGAGGCCTTGAGCCGGAGGGTCCGCCTCGCGCTGGCGGGCGAGCCCCAGCAGTTCGAGTTCTGGGGACTCCGAAAGAATGGCGAGGTGTTCCCGCAGGACGTTCGGCTCTGCCGCGGCACCCATTTTGGCAGGGAGGCCCTGGTCGCGATTGTCACGAACACCACCGAAGCGCGTCGCCTCGAGGAACAGCTCCGGCAGGCCCAGAGGCTCGAGGCGATCGGACGCCTTGCCGGAGGAGTCGCCCACGACTTCAACAACATCCTGGCGGCGATGACGCTCCAGATCGGCCTGCTCCAGCTCAATCTTGCGGGCGATCCCCAGAGTTTGGCGGACCTCGGTGAACTGGGCCAACTCGCGGAGCGCGCCGCCACCCTGACGCGTCAACTCCTGATGTTCGGCCGGCGGGCCATGCTGCGGCCGCAGACCCTCCAACTGAACGGTCTGGTCGCGGAGGTGACCAGCACGGTCCGACGGCTCCTGGGCGAGGGTATCGTCGTCGATTTCGAACCGGCCGCCGATCTCGCCCCGATCCACGCCGATCCGGGCATGTTGCAGCAGGTGATCCTCAATCTCTGTGTCAACGCCCGGGATGCCATGCCCACCGGCGGCCGACTCGACCTGCGCACGGTGCGGCGCGTCCTCGATGCCGGCAATCTCGCCCACCCGGACGCCCGACCCGGCGAGTTCGCCTGCCTGATCGTTCACGACAGCGGACGCGGGATGGATGCCACGACGCTTCAGCGGATCTTCGAACCGTTCTTCACGTCCAAGGAATTCGGCAAAGGCACGGGCCTGGGATTGTCCAGCGTGTACGGCGTGGTGCAGCAGCACGGCGGCTGGGTCGAAGTGGAGAGCGCGCTCGGCCAGGGCACGACCTTCCGCATCTTCCTTCCCGCATCTGCCCGTGCGGTCGCCGCCCCGCCGCGCCCACCGGCGCCCGGGCCAACGAGGGGCCAGGAGCAGTCCGCCCCTCCCGACGCCCCCGGTTCGTGAGGCGGCGTCATCGGATCAGGCTTTTGCCCCGGGACCCGAGCTGGAACCATCCCTCCGCGCTCCGACCTCCCGGAGCCGCCGATGGAAACCACCCCTGAGCCTGCTGAATCCGAATCCGGACCCGCCTCCGGATCAGCACGATCGAACCCGGACAGCAACGTCGCACCACCCGCCCACCGCCCGCGCGTCTTTCGTGTCCGCGGCCTCACCAAGACC
>JBBQML010000140.1:0-8645 GCA_038328885.1 Verrucomicrobiota bacterium
CCGAACGCAACATAGGCGGCGAGCAAGGCGAGCGTCACGCGAAGGCCCAGTTCCTCGCCGATGACGGAGAAGATGAAGTCGGTCTGCTGCTCGGGCACGAAGCCGGCCTTCTGCACGCCGTTGCCCAGGCCTCTCCCGGTCAAGCCGCCGGAGCCGATGGCGATCTTGGACTGGATCCCCTGCATGGCCGTGGTCGCGAGGTAGCTCTCGGGGTTCAGGAAGGCATCCACGCGTCGCCACCGATTCTCATCCATCCGGAGGTAGGTTCCCAGGAGCACCGCCACCACCAGCGTCACCGGCGCGAGGTGCCGCAGGCGGGCGCCTGCCGCGAATAGCAACCCGCCCGAAAGACCGGCCAGGAGCGCCGTGGTTCCCAGGTCCTTCCCGAGCAGAACCAGCCCGAGGATGGCCGCCACCATCACTCCGGGGATCAGGGTTCCGTACAGGAACTCAGGCAGCCGCCGGTGAAACGCATGGGCGTAGGCCGCCAGCGCCAGGATCAGGGCCACCTTCGCGAACTCCGAGGGCTGGAACCGGGCAGAACCCCACAGGGACACCCAGCGCCAAGCCCCGTTGGTCAACTCGCCAAACGGCGGAAGGCGCGCCATCACCAGCAGCACGGCGACCGCGGCCAGCAGCACCCAGGCCAGGCCCCGCGTCTTGCGGTAGTCGATCACCGCGGCCAGGAAACAAGCCGCCAAACCGACCACCAGCCACTGACATTGGTTGTCGAAGAACCGCATGCCAAGCCGGTGGTGCATGCCGATACTGTGGAGCATGGTGAGGCCCAACGTCACCAGCAGCCCGGTGACGATCGTGATGGTCCCAACAGCCAGGCGCATGGAGGCGGGGAAGGACGTCTGCGGTCGGTTTGACAGGGCTCGGGTGATGCCGCCCGGTCAGATCTGCCGCGCGGAACGCGAGGCCGACGCCGCGGTCGGCGTGCTGCGTGCCGGGATCTTCAGTTTCTGCTTGGGCACGATGCGATCGCCCTTGATCTGGTTCTCCGCGCGCAGGGCCTTGACCGAAACGCCGAACTGCTTCGCGATCTTGCCCAGGGTGTCCCCCGGTTTCACCACGTAGACCTCGCCGGCCCCGGGGCCGGCGCTGGCCGCAACGCTGCCGCCGGCCACGGCGGGCGACACCGGCGCCGGCGCCGGGATGATCAGCTTCTCGTCGATCCTGAGGTTTCTCGGGTTGACCTGCGGGTTGGCCTCGAAGATCGCCTTCTGGGTGACCCCATACTTCCGGGCCAGGTCACCGATCATATCGCCCCTGCGGATCACGTGTTCCGTGGGCTGCCCGCCAGGGGCCACCATCGTCCCCGGAGTCAGTGGCGGCAGCGCGACGGACGCGAAGCCCCCGCTGCCCGCCGCCGGGGCGGCCGGTTCCGTGTAAGGGACGACCGGAACGCTCCCGTCCAACGGCGAGCCACCGCCGCCACCGCCAGCGCTCCCTGCGCCGGTGAACGAATTGGCCGGAGCGGGGGTCGCGGAGCCGCCCCCATCGCCCGGATACCCACCCAGCGTACCGGAGTCCGTGTTCAGCGGTGGCAGCAGGCTCGGGCTGTTGGTGGCCGACGCCGACGCCGATGGTCGCTTGTCACAGCCTTGCAGGAGGAGCCCGCCAATCACGACGACGTGCAAGGCAAGGATGGTGAGAACGGTGATGCGCACGCGGGATTTCGGCGAAGCCGCTTCTTCGAGGGCGCCCTGGGGTTGCAGCGGACTAGGTGTGCTCATGGCTGACTGAGGGATTGGATTGGAACGTTCGGATCGCTCAACGATCGATGACAGGTTCGAGAACCGGCGGCGAGGCCGGCTTCGGCGGGACCGGCCACCGAAACGCGATGCTGAAGCCGGCGCTTCACGGCATTACGAAAAACCGTACTGCCCACGGCGTCCGGCGACAATGGCTGAGGTGCGGGGCACGCCGGCGAAAAGAGGACCAGATCGCCGCTCTCTGCCCGGCTCAGCGCCCCGTCCACGGCGTCGGCGATGGAGGACCACAAGGTACAGGGGGTGAACAGGCTCCAGGCCGCCCGCATCGACGTCGCGGCTTCGCCGAAGAGAAACGCCTGTTTCACGCGCGGCGAGAGGACGGGTCCGAGGTCGTAGAATTCCCGCCCGCCGCGATCCCCGCCGGCGACCAGCAGGATGCACGGCTCATCCGGGCCGGACGCCAGGGTCGTCAACGCCCGGGCCAGGGCGTCCAGGTTCGCCGAGCGACTGTCGTCGATGAACCGGACCCCGTCCGCCTCGCCCAAGGACTCCAGCCGCCCGGGTCCGGGTTCGAAGGTCAGGAGCGCCGGCAGCATCTGCTCGAGGGTCAGTCGCAAGACCCGACCCACGGCGAGCGCGGCCAGGGCATCCTCGGCGAAATGCCGCGGCCCCATGCGACCGAGGGCCATGTCGCACAGCGGACCGCTCCAGCCCTCCAACCGGCTCAGCAGCAAGCCGCGTTCGGCCCGGAGGTCCGCCCGGCGGCTGGCGGAGCTGAACGTGATGAGCTTACCGGGCAGTTCGACGCCCACGGTGTGCAGGTGGGCCAGCGCCTCGCTCTGCACAATCGCCCAATCGAAGCATTGCTGGGCCGCGAAGATCCGTGCCAACCGCCGGACGTAGTCGTCCCACGACGCCTCGGTCCCCGGATGGTCCGAGGGGGCGTTGAGGAGCACCCCCACGACCGGGCGGAAGGCCCGCAAGTACTCGAGCTCGGCCGGCGCCACCACGTGCACCACCAGGTCCAGGTCCCGGCTGACATCCACCAGCGAGCACGCCGGACGTTCGACGCCGTCCGCCACCTCGACCCGCCGACCGGCCCCGCGAAGGATGTGTGCGATCATCTGCGCGGTGGTGGACTTGCCGCTGGCCCCGGTCACGGCGACGTGCAGGCACAGACTGTGCTGGAAGGCCAACTCGCGCTCGCCGAGCACCGCAATGCCCCGCGCCCTGGCCGCCGCCGCCAGCGGCACCGGTCCCCGACATCCGGCACTGACCACCACGAAGCCTGGCCACTGCGCTTCCGCAGGCACGGCATCGGCTGGGTCGCCGCGGGTCACCCGGAAGCCCTGCCTGTGGAGCAGGGTGGCTGCCGCCTCGCCGCTCGGGTCGCAGCCGAGGACAAGGGCATCGGTTCCAGGGGCCGGCATCATGGGTTCTCGGCTAGCGCAGCTTGATGGTCCCAAGCGCCAGGAGGGCGCAGAGGATGGAGAGGATGTAGAAGCGGACGGTCACCTTCGACTCGTACCACCCGTGCTTCATGAAGTGGTAGTGGAGCGGTGCCATGAGGAAGATGCGCCGGCCGGTTCCCGTGCGCCGCCGGGTGTGCTTGAACCAGCCCCGTTGCAGGATGACCGAGAGTGCCTCCGCGACGAACACTCCCCCGGCGAGCAACAGGACGAAGGGATGATGGATGAGGACGGCGACGATTCCGAGGGCCCCTCCCAGCGCCAGTGCGCCCGTATCGCCCATGAACACCTCCGCCGGATGGCAGTTGAACCAGAGGAAGCCCAGCCCGGCACCGATCAAAGCCGCGGTGAACACCACCAACTCGCCCGCCCCGTCCACATAGGGCAGGAGCAGTTGGGTGGCGAAGTTCCGGTTGCTGACGAGGTAGGCGAACACCAGCAGGACCGAGGATGCGATCACGGTACAACCGATCGCCAACCCATCCAGTCCGTCGGTGAGGTTCACCGCGTTGGAACTTCCCACGATGGTGAGGGTGGCCACGAGGATTCCCAGCAGGGGAACCCCGGTCAGCACCGGGTCCTTCAGAAACGGCACCATCACGCCAGTAACCAGAAAGCGCGTCGAGTCGTTCCACCAGAGGTACCCCCCGATGAAGGCGGCCAGGGTGAACTGCACGCCGAGCTTGAGCCGTTCGGTCGCTCCCGCCTCCCGCGATTGCTTGGCGATCTTCGCGTAGTCGTCGTAGAACCCCAATCCCGCGAGGACCAGCATGGAGAGGAGGGTGAGTTGCAGGAGCGTATTCCAACGCCCCCAGAGCACGGCCGACAGGTCGAGCACCAGCACGATCAACAACCCGCCCATCGTGGGGATGCCCTTCTTGCGCGTGGGATCCGTCGCCGCACCGTGTTTCACCCCGGGATCCTCGTAGGCCTGCCCGAAGTTCCAGCGCACCAGCTCGCCGATGAAGCGGCGCCCCAGGAACAGGGAAAGCAACAACGCGGTCACCGCCGCCCCCGCACTGCGGAAGGTCACGTAGTCGAACACCCGGAGGGGGCCGGTGTAGGCCGACCATTCGGTGCCTTCCGCCCATCGGCGCAACCCGACGCTGAGGTAGTAGAGCATGGTTCACGCGGCGTGTTGGAGGCAGGCGGGCTCGCGAAGGAGCACCCCCAGACGTTCGAGCCGGGCCGTCCGTGAACCCTTGATCAGGAGGCAGTCGCCCGGCCGCAGGAACGACCTCAACGAGGCCGCCGCCTGCTCGAGCGAATCCACCAACAACGCCCCGGCCAGCCCGTTGCTCGCGGCGCTCTCGACCGAGATGGCCGCCGCGTCGCCCACCCCGATCAACCGGTCCACCCCGCACTCCGCCGCACGACGGCCCACCGCCGCGTGGGCCCGGGCGGTGTGTACCCCGAGTTCGGCCATGCCACCCACCACCGCCACCCGACGGCCCGCGCAGGGGAACGAGCGCAGGGTGTCGAGCGCCGCGATCATCGAGTCGAGGTTCGCGTTGTAGCAGTCCTCGATGACCTCCACGCCTTCGAACTGCCAGCGATTCATCCGCCAGCGCGCCGGCTGGCAGCCGGCCAGGCCGCGTCGGAGTTCCTCGCGGCCCAAACCGAACTCGGCCCCTGCGGCCAGGGCCAGCAGGGCATTGTAGACCTGATGGCGGCCGAGAAGGTTGACGCGATATTCCCCGGTCAGCACCGGCCGCGGCGCCCGGACAGCGAAGGTGGTGCCCTGGGCGTCGGACTCCGCCTCGATCACCCGCCAGTCGCAGCGCGGCCCCGCCCCCACTCGAACCACCCGTGCCCGCGTCCGCGCCACGACCGATTCGGTCCAGGCGGTGTCCCCGGGCAGCACGAGCACGCCGTCGGGTGGCAGGAGGTCCGCCAGCCAGCCTTCCTCCTCGATCACGCCGGCGAGGCTGCCGAAATGCTCCAGGTGTTCCTCGCCGATCTGGGTGAGCACCCCAATCCGTGGCTGCGCCATCCGAAGCAGGGGCGCCAACTCCCCGGGGTGGTTCGTGCCCACCTCCACCACTGCCGCCACATGCCGCGATTCGAGGTCCAGCAACGTCCGCGGCACCCCGATGTCATTGTTGAAACTCTCCAGGCTCCGCAACGTCTCGAAACACCCCCCCAACACGGCGCCGAGCAGTTCCTTGGTGGTCGTCTTGCCATTCGAGCCTGCCACCGCCACCAGAGGCAGCCGAAAACCGGACCGGTAGGACGAGGCCATCCGCCCCAGCGCCACCCGGGTCTGGGAGACGAGCAGCAGCGGCAACCCGTCAAACTGCCCCGCTTCCGTCCGCGTGACCACCGCCGCCACCGCTCCCCGGCGGATGGCCTCAGGCACGAAGGCGTGACCGTCGTGGCGATCTCCCGGCAGCGCCACGAAGAGATCCCCGGGCTGCAGGTCCCGTGAGTCCGTGCAAACCCGCTGGGCCATGGTCCCCGGCGCAACGGCGCACAACTCCGCCTGGCAGGCGTCGGCAAAGAATTCAAGTGAGCGAGGTTCCATGGCAGGCAGACGGGTTTCAGGGTCGCGGACGGGCGGAGGCAAGGGGCAGCACTCCGCGGATCTCGGTCCGCTCGTCGTCGGGATGCGGCAGATCGGGTTGGATGCCAAGGTAGTCCGCCGCGCGCATGGCGATGTTCTTGAAGGTCGGGCCCGCGACTTTGCCCCCATAGTAGCCGAGGCGCGGATTCGGGTCTTCCACGACCACCATGATGCACAGCTCCGGAGCCTCGGTCGGGAAGAACCCCACGAAGCTCGAGTGGTACCGCTTTTCACGGTAGGGTGCGATCCGTGCGGTCCCGGTTTTTCCTGCCACGCTGTAACGTTCCATCCTCACCAGCGACCCGGTGCCGTCTTCGACCACCTGGCGAAGCGCCGAGCGGAGTTTCGCCGCGACCTCCGGTCGACAGACCTGCCGGACGACCTCGGGCTGCGGTTGGGCCACGACCAGGCCCTCGGCGTCGACGATCCGGTCAATGATCTGCGGGCGCATCAACCGGCCCTCGTTGGCCAGGGCGCTCATGGCCATCGCCATCTGCAGCGGGGTGACCGAAACCGTGTAACCCATCGGAATCCGGGAAAAATCGGTCATCGTCCACTCGTTGGTCGGTCGCAGTTGTCCCCGCTCCTCGACCGGGAGGCGGATTCCCGTGCGTTGATGAAAGCCGAACCGGTGGAGGTAGTCGGCGTAGCGCGCCTTGCCGAGCCGGAGCGCGAGTTGAAAGGTGCCGATGTTCGAGGATTCGGCGATGACGCGTTCAACCGGGGAGTATCGTTCCTTCATGGCGTGGGTGTCCGTGAGCCGGACGTTCTCCCGCCCGAACCGCTGCTGCCAGGTGCCGCGCTCCCCGCAGTCCACCAGGTCCCCGAGATCGGTCAGGCGCTCGTTGAGGGCGGCGGCCGCGGCAACCAACTTCAGCGAGGAGCCCGGCTCGAAAGTGTGGCTGGTTGCCCAGTTCCGGCGACGGACCTCATCGGCGGGGCCCAAGGGGGGACGGTTGGGATCGAAGCCCGGCTGGCTGGCCATGGCCAGCACCCGCCCCGTGCCCGGCTGCACCACCACCACACACCCGCCCTTGGCTTGGAACTGCTTCAACGTCGCGGCCAATTCCTCCTCGCAGATCAACTGCAGGCGGGCGTCCAGGGTAAGGTGGACATGCTTGCCGTGCCGGGGTGGCAGTTCCAACTCCCGGAAACGCCGGATCTCGCTGCCGTGCTGGGAGCGCTCGGTGTCAATCCGACCGTCGATCCCATTGAGGATCTCGTTGAGGAACGCCTCCAAACCCTCGAGACCGCGACCGTCGGTGTCGGTGAACCCGAGCACGGAGGCGGCCAGGGTCCGGTTGGGGTAGACGCGGATCTCGTCCTCGTCGCGCGCCGCGTAGAGGCTCCGGCGAAGCTGCCGTACCTCACGCATCCGGTTCGTGCCGAGGCCGAAGTAGGCGTTGGTGAAAACCCCGCGGAACGCGAGCCAGTCCTCGTCGCTGACCTTGCGACGTACCAGAACATAGCGGTTGGTCAGGGGCTGCCCGTCCCGGCCGTGCAGCAACTCGCCGAGGCGGTTGGTACGGAGCCGGGGCTGGAAGGCGGCCGCCAGGGCCGCCTCGTTCGTCCGCAACACCGCCGCCACCACCCGCGCCACCGCGGGATAGTGCGGCCCCATCAGGCCCGGATCGGCACAGACCGCCCGGGCGGGCAAACTGCGCGCGAGCACCTCGCCGCGCACATCACGGAGGTCGCCTCGGTGCCCTTTCAGCGGGATGTGGAGCGCGTGGAGTGCGATCGCCTTGTCGCGAAGTTCCTCATGACGGATCACCTGGAGGTCCACCAGGCGGTAGCCCAAGGCAAGGAAGGCCAGGACGAGCAGGATGCCCATCCAAAATAACCGCGCGCGCTGTCGGGAAAGCTCCACAGGTCAGGTGTGCCGGGCAGAGAGGAATCCAAGGCGGTGTCAAGGCTTCGGTCGGAACAGTTCCGCGGACCACGGACTTGCCGCCAGGGAGGGGGAAACCCCGCGCCCCGGCGTCCTCCCAGCCACCGCCGTTGGCGGAGCAGACCCGATGGACGGCTCCGGCAGGACCACGCGGGCGTCCTCCCCGGGCATGACGAGGTTCAGATGCATTTCCCGGATCCGACCGCTGAGCCCGGCCGGCGAGGTCATAGTCTCGTAGTCGATCTGCAGCTTTCGGTTGCTGCGATTCAACTCCTGCAGCTGCGTGTCCAACCGATTGATCTCGGTATACAACCGGCTCTCCTCGCTCTTCAGACGGATCCGGCCCAGGGCGGCGACCGCCACCGCCAGACAGATCAGGAGCGCCGAATTCACCGTCGGTGCCAAGCTTCCGCTGCCGCCCTTTTTGGAGCTACGTGCCATGGCCGATCCTTTCGAGGACCCGCAACTGAGCGCTGCGGGCCCGGGGGTTGAGAGCCAGTTCCGTCGCACCCGCGGTCAACGCGCGGCGAACGACCCAGCGAAAATCCGGTTGCCGGGGGCGACGCAAGGCCGGCACGTCGATCTCACCATCGAACTCATAATCCCTCGTGTGCACGACGCCGAAGCGCTTCACCAGCCGCGCCTCGAGGGAGTGGAAGGTGACGACGGCGAGGCGTCCACCCGTGCGCAGGACCTCCCGGGCAGCCTGCAATCCCCGCTCCAGCTGCCCCAATTCGTCGTTGACCTGCATCCGCAACGCCTGGAACAGCCGGGTCGCCGGGTGAATCCGCGCCCCGCGCCGCGGCCGGAGCCGTTCCGCCAGTTCCGCGAGCTGGCGCGTCCGCGTGAAGGGACGCGCGCGACGCTCCTGCTCGATCCGCCGCGCCAGCAGCCGGGCGTGCGGTTCCTCCCCCAACTCGGCAATGATGCGCTCCAACTCCTCAACCGGCGCCCGGTTGACGAGATCTGCCGCGGTGTTGGCCTGGGAGGGGCTCATGCGC